>JAFNQK010000302.1 GCA_017386165.1 Treponema sp. | reverse complement strand
GGTATCCTTTATCCGGCTGGTTAAATCTGACAAGCTGTATTCTCTCGGAGTTTTAATTGTAAAGCGGAGAATAGTTTCAGAAGTCTCGAGGGATTCTGTAATATCCATATCACGCTGGATAAAGCATGCATCACTTATGGCCTTTTTAATCTTTTCAAGATCTACATTTGAACCGGAATACACAAGAATAAGATTCTTAGACTTTTCTGCCGGAAAGAATCTACCTTCAATCATGCCCAAAAGAACAAGAGAAGAAAGCGAAAGCAAAAGTGTAAGACCTACAACAAAATAAGCCCCGATGGAACAAGCAAGTCCCAGTGCACAGGCAGCCCAGATGATTGCGGCAGAGGTAAGGCCCTTGATATTCATTCCCTGATGCATGATAGCTCCACCACCAATAAAACCGATACCGGTTACTACCCCGGCAGCAATACGGGTAGGATCGCCGCTGACATTAAAGCGCTGAGCCATTTCATAAGAAATGATTCCCATAAGGGTAGAAGCAACACTGATCAATACGAGGGTACGAATCCCTACAGAATGAAAACGTCTCTTTCGTTCGATACCGAGAACAAGACCGCAAACAAAAGAAACAGCAATTTTTACAACACAGTCAATAAAATAATTATCAAAAGAATACATATCGTCCCCTAAAGCACTATCTGAAAAGCGAGAATCCACCAGGATTTTTTGCACCTGCTCTTACCCAGGTTAATGTATTTTTTAGATTTGGTTTATGTTTTAACTGATCATAGGATTCAAGATAAGAAGTAAGCCATGACGCAAAAGAACTATCCTTTTTCATTACTTCATTTTCTTCATCACCAGATATTAAAACAATCGAAATATTTCCTTTTTCGGCATACATCGAAGCAATATTTTCTGCAAAGGTTGCAAAAGCTGCTTCTGCACTTGCTACGATTGGATTTGCAAACACAGCATTTGCTGTGCGGAGGGTTGGATTTAATGCACCTTCTTTTTCTGAAAGACAGGTTTTGAGAACAAAAACAAGTTTTGCATTCTCTTTTTTCTGCTGGATGCGGTTAAGAATTTCCATTGCAAGATACTGATAGCTCAAAACCATTGCATCTGCGGCAAGGGTACAGGTATCTGCCCTTAAATTATCAAAGCGCTGACAGAAAGAAGCGGTATCAAAATACAAGACATATTCATCTACAGTTCCTGTGCGGGTTTCTGCCTGGATTACAACAGAACGGGCAGCCAGTGCAGAGCCCTTGTTCCATGGAAGAACTGCAATATCTTTTGAAGTTAAACCAGTATTTTCTACCGGCAAAGAAGCAACGCTAACTCCGTAGCCTGCGAGAGCCATACTTTCTGCAAATTCAACTACATCAGGAAAATCTTTTCCTGCAATCAACATATTCTTAGCCATAGTTTAATTATACCAATTATGTTATACTTTTTTCTACTATGAAAGTATGGTTAAAATATCTTATCGCAGCCTTGCTTGGGGTTGCATGTGCATTCATTCTTCCGAGCGGAAATCAGACTATCGAAGAAGCCGTTTCGTTCCTCACAGAACTTGTTATTCGTTTCGGCCGATACATGACTGTTCCGGTTATGTTCTTTACAGCAATAGTTGCTTTTAACCGCTTAAGAGATACTAAACTTCTTGTTAAAACAGGAATCTGGACAGGAGCAGTAATCGTTGCTTCATCCCTCATTCTCACTCTTATTGGTTTGCTTTCCATCCTTATCGTACGATTGCCTCGTATCCCAATCACTGTAGAAAATGTTACTGATCCAGTTTCTCTCGGACTCCAGGATCTTTTTAGAGCACTTTTCCCATATTCTGCCTTAGAAACTTTGAACAACGGGTCTTTCCTCCTTGCTTCGCTTTTCTTTGCCTTCTTAATCGGATGTGCATCAACTTCTGACCCGGTTCTTTACAGACCTGTAACACAGTTGTGCGATTCCCTTTCTAAACTGATGTACAACATCTCTGTAATTTTTACAGAATTCCTTTCTTTTGGAATGGTTGCAATTCTCTGCTACTGGACAATGCAGTTCCGCGGAATCATCACAAGCGGTGTTTATACTCCAATGATTATCATGCTTGTCGTAGACTTTGTAATCGTAGTCGGTGCAATTTATCCGTTCATCATCCGATATCTCTGCCACGATCCGCATCCATACCGCATTCTTTACGCTTCTCTCTGTTCAATCATCACAGCCTTCTTTAGCGGAGATTCAAACCTTGTTCTCCTTCTCAACATGAGACACGGAAAAGAATCCATCGGTATCCGCAGACGAATCAACGGAGTTGTTCACCCGCTTTTCACAATTTTTGCCCGTGGCGGTTCTGCCCTTGTTACAACCATCGGCTTTATCATCATCTGGCGCTCTTATTCTAGCTTGAACATTCCGTTCCTTGATATCCTGTGGATTTTCTTTATCTCCTTTGGAATTTCATTCCTGCTTGGGGGCTTCCCTGTTGGTGGAGCATTCATCTCACTTACAGTTTTGTGTACCCTTTACGGCCGCGGTTTCGAAACAGGCTTCCTTCTCTTAAAGCCTGCTGCACCAATCATCTGTTCCTTTGCAACAGCCTTTGATGTTGTTACCGCTACTTTTGGTACATACATCGTAGCCGTTAAGACAAAACTTATCGAACACCACGGTATCAAACACTTTATTTAATCGCACATAAAAGGAAAAAAATATATATGAAAGCTTCTAAATTTATTATTTCAACATTGCGCGACGCTCCAAACGACGCCGTTATCTCAAGCCACAAACTTATGATGCGCTCAGGAATGTTACGCAAACTCGGAAACGGTTTATACGCATACATGCCTTTGGGTTATCGTTCTTACATGAACGTACAGAAGATCATCCGCGAAGAACTCAACGAAGCCGGATGTCTTGAAATGAAACCTACTGTAATTCAGCCGGGAGAACTCTGGAAAGAATCTGGACGCTGGGACAAAATGGGTGAAGAAATGCTCAAGCCTCAGAACCGTCAGGGCCAGGACATGGTTGTTTCTCCAACTGCCGAAGAAGCCTTTACAGCACTTGTAAGAGAAGGCTTAAGCTCATACAAACAGCTTCCTTTTACTCTTTATCAGATTAACACAAAATACCGCGATGAAATCCGCCCACGCTACGGTGTAATGCGCGGCCGCGAATTTACAATGATGGATGCCTACTCTTTTGATAAAGATCAGGCTGATCTCGATGCTTCTTATGACAATGTAGCAAAAGCATACCGCAAAATCTTTAAGAGAATGGGACTCAAGACCATCAGCGTAAAAGCAGATACAGGTGCCATGGGTGGTTCCGGTTCAGAAGAATTTATGGTTGAAAGTGAAGTTGGTGACGACACACTTATTCTCTGTCCAAACTGCGAATATGCTGCAAACGTAGAAAAGGCTGCCTGCGCTCCAGAAACTCCACTCAACAACGAAGGAAAACCACAGGTAAAAACTGACCTTGCAATCGAAGAAGTTGCTACTCCAAATGTATTCAGCATCGAAGACATGGAAAAGTTCTTTAACGCAAAGCCAACAACCTTCCTCAAGGCACTCATCTACAAGGTTTACAACAGCTCAATCGACTTGTCAAAGGCACCCGGATTTGAAAATGTAAAACCAGTTTCAGAAGGAAAAAATACTTTCTACCCAGAAAGCTTCTTCTGTGTACTCATCCGCGGCGATCTCGATGTAAACGAAGCAAAACTTGCAAGCGTTCTCAAAGCAAGCGGCGCAGAACTTGCAGAAGCTGAGGATGTTGTTCGCCTTTCTGGCGCTCCACACGGATTTGTTGGCCCAGTTGGAATCAAAATCCCTGTTCTTATGGATGAAAGTGCCGTTAACATGCACGACTGTATTACAGGAGCCGGAAAAGAAGGCTACCACCTCCTCCATGTTGAACCAGGCCGAGACTTTACACCTTTCATGACAGCAGATGTACGCACTGTAGTTCCAGGCGACAAATGCCCTGACTGTGGCGGCACCTTCTACATGAAAAAAGGAAACGAACTTGGACACATCTTTAAGCTCGGCGACAAATACACAAAATCAATGAGCGTTACATACCTCGATCAGAATGCTAAACCAGTAACTCCAATTATGGGCTGTTACGGTATCGGTGTTGACCGCACCCTCGCTTCTATTATCGAAGGAAACCACGACGACGACGGAATCATCTGGCCAATGACAGTTGCTCCTTTCCAGGTTGTAATTGTACCGGTTAAATACGACGGACAGATGAAAGATGTAAGCGACAAGCTTTACGACGAACTCCGCTCAAACGGAATTGAAGTTCTTCTCGATGACAGAAACGAACGCCCTGGTGTTAAGTTCAAGGATATGGACTTAATCGGTATCCCTGTACGCATCGTTGTCGGTGAAAAGAATCTTCCAAACGTAGAAATCAAACTCCGCAAAGAGTCTGAAAGCACTCTCGTTCCACAGGAAGAAGCTGCAAACAAGGTTACAGACATTGTTCGCGCTGAACTCAAAGCATTAAACTCATAAATAACGGTAAAAATATGAAAAAAACATTTTCTTTTTTGACAGCAATTATCTTTAGTGCACTCAGTCTTTTTGCACTCCCAGGTTTTACTCCAAAAGTGCAGGATATGAACGGAGAATATGTATACTACCGCGACACCACCTTTGCCCGGGAATCATACATCGGCTTTTTATGCTATGACTCAGGCACATACGCCGCAAGATACTACGCTCCAGAAGTCAAAAAAGAAAATAAAAAAGCAAAAAGCATCGTGCTGTATTTTACAATCGATGAATCCAAGCCTTATATGTCATTAACCGGTGAAAAAGTAGAAAACGGAATGGCTTTAGGCCGTGAAGATACAGAAATTGTAAATTACATCCACGATATGCTTTACGAACTCAATGCCCGCAGAATCAAAGCGGGAACTACCCTTCCAGTCGTTACTCAGGAAAACTTTATGCAGTTTGGAGGAGATGTTCAGATTGAATTTGATGACATTATTCCTCTTTTCAATGTAAAAAGCATTGTAAACCAGACAGAAGGAAAGAAGGTTTTTTATGTCGTAACCGCTGGCCGCCTCATTCAGGAAAATGACAATGGCTTTAGTTCGTTTTCTGGCTTTCCAAAGCAATACAAAGACAACTCTCACAAGATGCCTTCTTTAAAAAAGGCCACTCCGGTTGAAGCAAAAACTGCAGACGACATCAGTGTAAAAATTGACTCTGCCTGGAACCAGGTTGTAGAAAATCTCTGGACCTTGGGAGATGCCGCAATTCTTACAATGGGGGAAATTCCTCAGGTGCCTTCTGTGGAATTTATGGAGAGACAGCTCCTTCTTTCAAAAGGGACTTCTTATGTTGACTGGAATTTAATAAATTCAAAGCAGTCTAATAATTCTCTTTATCTGGTTTCTACTGTATATGACCCATCAACAAATAAAGTAAACAATGTTATTCAATCTGTTTTACTGGGAGAATCTAATTCTCTTTTAATTTTAAGTGTATACAACAACATTTACACAAAAAACAGAAAATATTTTAATTCAATCGTTTCAAGTTTTAAGAAATAATGCTTTTTATACGCAGCGCAATATTCAGGATTATATTCTCACTTTTTTTATATTTTTATGCAGTTCTCTTTTTTCAGTCATCTAAAAAAAAGTCACCAAGTATTTCCTGTGCCTTTGCTTTTTTGTTTGTAGGTATATGGAAGCTTCTGGATGCCCTGCAGTGCCTTAACCGTACCGCAGAATCAATTCTTTTAATACAGAACTTTACTTACCTTTTGGCAAATATCAGTACCTACACAATGCTCTGTATCGCAGTAAGACTTTCTGTTCCTAAAAACAAAAGCACCAAGAATTACCACACTTTTCTAGTTATTTTTCCTCTGGCACAGTTTTTCATTTCTTCTCTTTATCTGCTTTTTACCAGTAAGAGTATTTTCGTTACTCTCGCAACTCCATTAAACTTTAATCTTGCAACCCCTGGCTACCACATGGATAAGCTTCCGTTCTATTACATCCACAGCCTTTATTCATACGGAATGATTGCAACCAGCCTTACAATTTTTGTAATCAAAGCCTACAAAACTTTCAGCCACCTCAAAAAGACCTATTTTTCGCTTTTAATCGGGACCCTCGTTTATTTGATTCCGAGTTTAATTCGGTTTTCTCTGGAAAATTTCAATAAAGGGCAATATTCTTTTGCATTCGACTTTGTTTCTGAATTTTCGTTCTTTATAACATGTACCATATATTTCTTTGTTCTGTATTTTATAGATTCTGAACATGTTTTCAGGATTTTCTCAGATTCTTTTTTTGACTCTGCAGATGAAGTCATCATTCTTTTTAATAGCAACGGAAAATATCTCAACACAAATAAAAACGGAATCGAGTTTTTTAACAGATATATCTTAAACCCGTCAATCTATACTTCTATTGATGAAATTTTTGACGAAGTAAAATTTCAAAAGCTGGATATCACCACAGAAAACGAACAGAAAAACATCTTCTATTTATCATCGCAAATCGATAAACAGACTTATTACTGTTCAAAACATAATCTGATTAACAAACGCGGAAAATACTGCGGTTTTTACATCATCATAAACGAACTCGAAATCTATAATTCCCTAATAAACAAACTGGAACAGCAGGCCTACATTGACGAGCTGACAGGCTGCCATAAACGAATCACCTTTGTTCAGAATACAACAAAAAAATACTATTCTAACCGGGAATCCTTTCTCATAGTTAGCTGCCGTATTCCTAATCTCCAGGAATGCAATCAGGTAATGGGATTTACTAAAACAGACAACTACATTGTTTCTTTTTATCAGATAATTAATAATGCCTTGAACGTAATTCCAGAAGAAATTGCAAAAAATACAGCCATTTTCAGAATGACCGGAAGCATATTCTCTTTTACACTTCCGGCAGACTGTGAAAAGTTTATTCCTGATATTTTTAAATTAATCAAATCAGACTGCACTAGTTTTTCCCGCACCAAAAACGAACCATTAAAATGCAGTCTTGGGTACAGCATTGTTCCAAACGGAACCAATATCAACAAAGGTTTTGAGAAAAGTTATCAGAATATGCTTCTGGATACAAAAGACAGAAACTAGAAGCTGCTGCGGTTTAAAGGACTTCCGATCCACTGACCTTCGATACCGAGATAATCCTTTTTTTCACCTTCAATCAAAAACTGAACACTGTTTACAGTAGAAAATTCTGTTGCTGTATACACAATCTGCATCAGCTGACCGATACAACCTTCTACACCATAACTGTTAAATTCAAAGTTTTCATTGAAATTAAGGGTCGCAACACCATTTTTAACACTGGCACCGATAAGTTTTGTTCCATTTGGAATAAGAGTCATTGCATTTTTTGACTGTTCCTGAGGGAGCGGACCTGATAAAAGTGCTTTAATAGCATCTGTCAATGGAGAATCTGTCTTTGGCATTGCCCGGGTAATCATTTTACGGCTAACGGAACCGTCAGATTCAATTGTTACAAAGCATAAAACCGTATTTCTTGTGCTAACAACAGTTTTTGGAGTATTTACTGTTTTTTCTTCCTGAACTTTTTTAGTTTCTGCAGGTTTTTCTTCTTGTTGAGCTGTTTGAGAAGTCTGTTTTTCTTCTTTCTGAACTTCTTTAACTGGTTCTGAAACAACCTCGTTTGCAGGAGTTTCAGTCTTGGCAACTTCAGACTTCTTTTCCGACTTTTTATCAGATTTTGAACTATTACCCATCAAATCAATTTCGATTTCTTCTGATTCGGCATTGTCTTCCGGAATTTCATGATTTTTTACAAACTCAGGAGTCGAAACTCCAACCCGTTCAAAAAAGTTTGTTTTCTTCAAATTTGAAACGATATCATCTTTTTTTACAAGGAACAAAATCACGAGAACAATCGTTACAACAATTACGATTGCGGCAGTAATCCCTGTATTATTTTTTACATCTTTCTTAGCCATACTTTTTTAACGGCATTTAAGGGACTTTTGTTTAGCGTTTTCCATTTTACGCACGATTTCTGATATCATCGCATTCTGAACCCCTGAATAATTCATCACAAAAGTTGTTTTGGCATTCTCCGGAATATCAGAGTAATAAAAATCAGAAAGAAGTGGCATTTTTATACCTTCGGCCTCAAGATTTTTCTTAAAAATTTCACAATCAAGACTGTTAGATAGAGTGAGCAGAAAATGAAGGCCGGCTTCTTCTTCCTGAATACCGCAAACCTCTCCCAGGGAAGATTTTTTTATTGCCTGAATAAGATTATTTCTTAAAGTACGGTAATAGTTCTTCATTTTAATGATATGCTTTGCAAAATATCCTTCTCCGATAAACTGTGCAAGAGTATACTGCTCAAAGGCACTTACGGGACAGGAATAAAACCCAAGCTTTTCTTGAAAAGAATCCAGAAGCTTTTGCGGTAAAACCATATAATTAATTCTAAATGAAGGCGAAAGAGTTTTAGAAAAAGTATTTATGTAAATTACATTCTGACTTAAATCCGCGCTCTGCAGGGTTGGCATCGGCTTTCCATTAAAACGGAACTCACTATCGTATTCATCTTCTATTATATAACGGCCGGGCTTTTCCTGTACCCAGGCAAGAAGCTCCTGGCGGCGGCGTACAGGCATTACAATCCCAGTCGGAAAGTGATGGGCAGGCGAAATGTGGACTACAGTTCCCCGGGCATCGCCGCATAAAGCAGAAATCTTTTGAGGATTAAAGCCCTGTTCATCGATTAAAACAGGAATAGAACGAACACCATTTGATTCAAAAACCTTTTGAACCTTATGAAAGCCCGGATTTTCCACTATGTAAGTATTATCCCGACCCAAAAGCTGAACAATCATCGAATACAAATGTTCCGTTCCGGCTCCAATTACAATCTGGGAGCTCGAAACATCCATATTTCTAAAATCCTTAAGATAGGACGCAATTGCTTCCCGGAGCTCCAACACGCCTTTTACACCTTGTCTTGAAAGAAGCATCCTGTCCGAGGAATTGAGAACGGAGCGCATGAGGTGGCTCCACAGCGTAAAGGGAAATTTTTCGTAACTGATTGCATTACTTGAAAAATCCATAAACCAGGAAACAGGCTCCGGCTCCTCTGCTCTAAGCATTTTTTTTACGACAGGCTTTTCCACATTTTTTGCATCCTTATCCAGAAGCAAATCCATGACAAAAAAACCTTTTTTTTCGAGAGAATAAATATAACCTTCGCTGATTAACTGAGCGTAGGCATTCTGAACTGTGATTACACTGATTCCAAGATGTTCCGCGAGATTCCGCTTTGAAGGGAGTTTTTCGTTTGCCTTGAGATTTCCCTGTAAAATTTGTTCTTTTACAGAACGATACAAATACTCACAAAGAGAAAGGGAACCCCGTTTATCAAAATCAACCGTAAACATTTTGATTGATATTATCATAAGGGACTGATTTACGCTACAATATAAACATGACAGAACAGATTAACTATAACAACCCATTCGTAATTCTATTTTTAGCTGGAACAATCGGAACCTACATCATCAGACAGGTTCTCAAAACCATAAACTGGTATAACCGCAAAAAGAACGGACAAACCATTCCTCAAACTCTTGTTGCAAGACCGGAAGCAGCCTGTTTTGATACCGAAAAACTCAAGAATATTAACGAATATGAAAACGCCAAGTTTTATTATTCTCTGCCAACTGCATTTTTAACCCTTGCATTAAAAATCACTCTCGTGTGCACGGGATTTTATCCATGGCTTTTTCAGAAAATCACAATTCTTACAGGCTTTCCAAACGGATTTAAGCAGACATATATCTGTGCCTTTTTGTTTATGCTTCTGGACTCAATTCCAGAAGCCCTTTTGAATATTCCCCTGGATCTTTTCTACGAATTTAAGATTGAAAAGAAATACGGTTTTTCAAAAATGACTGCAAAGCTCTGGATTACAGACTTTATCAAGAGCACGGTTCTTTCTGTAATGCTTACAGCGATTCTAATGGCTGCCGCAATCGCAGTTCTTACCTTTATGCCTCAGTCCTGGTGGATTTTGCTCACCTGTCTTTTGTTTGCCTTCACTTTGATTATCCAGGTTTTATACCCGCTTGTAATTGCCCCACTTTTTAACAAGTTTACCCCACTCCAAGACGGAGAATTAAAGGACAAGATTACAGATTTGATGACAAACCTAGGATTTAAGAGCGATGGCATTTTTGTAATGGATGCGTCAAAAAGAAGCGGTCACTCCAACGCATATTTTGGAGGCCTCGGAAAATCTAAAAGAATCGTTCTCTACGATACATTAATCAAACAGCTGACCACTGACGAATTAGTTGCCGTTTTGGGCCACGAGCTTGGTCATTACAAACTCAAGCACATTATCCGCAAGTTTATTGTAATGGTTCCTTTTGAATTTGCATTTATGTATCTGTTATTCAGAATTGCGCAGAACCACAATATATATGTTGGATTTGGATTCCCATTTGCGGGAGTAAACATTCAGGTAGTTCAATTTATTGGTCTAATTCTGGCTGCAATGGTTGCAGAAAGCCTTATGGAATTCTTAAATCCAATCACCAACTTTTTTAGCCGAAAAGATGAATTTCAAGCCGATGCATTCAGTGCCCGACTTACTAAAAATCCTGACGCTTTAATCAGCGGGCTTATTAAACTGAATAGTGAAAATCTTTCTGAGCTTTCTCCAAGCAAGGCCTACGCCTTCTGGAATTATTCTCACCCGCCACTAACAGAACGAATAGAGGCTCTTGAATCGATAAAATTGGAATTGAGAAAGTAGGAAGGAGGTCGAAGAGTTAATTCTCCAAGTTAAAATTGGCTCCTAACTCTTCAACCTTCGTACTAAAATTACAGGAAATTTATTCTTGAGCGGTAATTTCTTTGTAGTAATTTGAGAGGTCTGTTCTCTTTTCTTTTGTATACTGAATAGCAGTTCTTGGGTGCTGATTTAAGATACCTGTCAAAAGGTACTGGAAGTCGTAACCCCATGTTGTGCCAGAGGCTTTCATTGGCTGCATCCATTTTTCAATGAACTGGAGAGCAGGATAAAGATTGTATTTGGGATTGTGCAAGAAGCCGAGCAACAATTCCATTGCACAGTTACCAGCGCCGCGTCCCATAGAAGCATAAGTTGCATCAAGAAAGTCTACACCATCGCCAACACATTCTACAGTGTTAGCAAAAGCAAGCTTCAAGTTATCGTGTGCATGGATTCCGACTTTTTTGTTGTATTTAGCAGCAAATTCACCAAAAATATCAGCAAGACGAGCCATCTGTTCCGGAAAAATTGAACCGTTGCTATCTACGATGTAAATTACATCAACAGGAGTTTTTCCTACAAGATCAAGAGCAGCCTTGAGGTCCCCCTCCTGAACATTAGAAACAGCCATGATATTACAACTGGTTTCGTATCCTTTTTTAGCAGAATCTTCGATTACATCGATTGCAGCAGGAATTGAGTTGATATATGTTGCAACACGAATCAAATCAATCGGACTGTCCTTCTTTTCGATAATATCGCGCTTGTAGTTACAGCGACCTACATCAGCCATTGCAGCAATTTTAAGATTTGTATCATTTTCACCAACGATGCTGCGAATATAATCATCATCACAGAATTTGCAAGGACCGAACTTGTTTACATCAAACATTTCTTTGTCAGCCTTATATCCAAATTCCATATAATCAACGCCGGCTTTAAGATTTGTTTCATACAAAGCTTTAACAAATCCGTCCGGGAAATAAAAATCATTTACAAGACCACCATCACGCAGTGTAGCATCAACAACCTTTACACCCTGTCGATATCCCATCAATTCTGAAATCTGTTTCACAATGAACTCCAAATAAAACTCAATTTTTTACAAGTATACAGAATTTTTTGTATAAATTCTCTATAAAAAGTGAAAAAATTGCATAAAAATAGAAAAATGTTTGAGAGTTGAATTTAGCTCAATCTCCCAAACTCGGGATTATACCTAGTAGCAGTCCCAGGTGTAAAGGATGTCGGCGAAATCTTTGCGTTCTAAGGCTTTTCGGTTTATAAAGAAGTGGGCTATTCCCTGATCGCCAAACTCTACATGGCCTTTTGTGGCGCATGAATCAATTTGTAAAAGTAATGTGTCATATTTTTTAGAAGAATATTCAGGTTTGGTTGGACGAGGGTCTTCCTGACAGAATAAAGGAGTGCCAAATATATGAGAGCCCGAATCTGATTTATCAGTGCAGGGAACAAGCCTAATTTTGCATAGAGAAATAACGGGAGCCGACCTTTCTTTCGATTCCGAAAAACCTTTTGAAGTCACATCTGATTCCGAAATCGTATAATCTATTTTCTCATGATACACAACCCTAAAACCATTCTTATTCAAAAGATTAGAAAAATCCGCTCCATAAGAACCATCTTTTACAGAAATATAAAACTGCAAAATCCCCTGCTCCGGTAATAAAGAAAGCCCGTCTTCCACCTCATCAAAATTAATCTGCGCCAAAAGCGTCATCCTTTCCCCTTCCGAATCACAAGGAATCTCATCCAATGACTTACAATATGGCACCCCACCAAACTTAGAAGAAGAGAGCCGAGGAGTCTCAGAAATGCATTCAATCTTATAATATTTTTTTGAAAATAAATTACTAAACATACAAATATTATAACATTGTTCCCTCAGATTTTCAGAAAACCATCAGTTTTATGCGTATATATATTAGAGGAAGAATGCTATGAGTGAAAATCATTTTAAACCAATTGAAAAACTTACATTTTCAGATAACGGGATGTTTCAGGAAGTTATGCGTGATCCAGAAATTTGTAAAGAATTAGTAGAGAGCCTATTACATATTAAAATTAATCACATCGAATATCCCGAATTAGAAAAAGTAATCGCCCCTTTTTATACAACAAAAGGAGTCCGGCTCGATGTATATCTAAAAGATACTGATAAAGTC
>JAFNQK010000301.1 GCA_017386165.1 Treponema sp. | reverse complement strand
TACCTGTTCCAAATTCTTTATCTACATAATCATCAGCAATGATAGGAATTTCTTTTCCTGTGATAGGAAGTTTAAGCTTCTTTCCAACGATTGCAGTATAGCGTTCATCGCTTGGATTTACGGCAACAGCAGTATCACCAAAGAAAGTTTCAGGACGGGTTGTCGCAACTTCGATTTTTCCAGAACCGTCTGCATATTCATAATAAAGGTGATACATTGCACCCTGTGTGTCTTCGTGGTCAACTTCATCATCTGCAAGAGCTGTACCACAGCGTGGACACCAGTTTACAAGGCGCTGACCTTTATACATAAGTCCGCGTTCGTACAATGAAACGAAAACGTCACGAACTGCAAAAGAAAGTCCTTCGTCATAAGTAAAGCGTTCGCGATCCCAGTCAGTTGAATTACCAAGCTTTCTCTGCTGCTTTACGATAATGTCGTGGTGAGCGTTTTTAACTTCCCAGGTGCGTTCAATAAACTTTTCACGGCCAAGATCGTTGCGGGTCTTGCCTTCTTTTTTGAGCTGGCGTTCTACAACGTTCTGTGTAGCAATACCGGCATGGTCAGTACCAGTTACCCAAAGAGTATTGTCACCCTTCATACGGTGGTAGCGTACAACGATATCCTGAAGTGTATTATTCAAGCCGTGTCCCATGTGAAGAACACCTGTTACGTTCGGTGGAGGGATTACCACGGTATAAGTTCCTGTTTTTCCAGAGCAGTCTTTGCAACCGCATTTTTTTACATATTCAGCGTGAATAGGAGATGCCTCATCGCTTGCAGGCTTAAAATAATTGCCCTTGTCCCATTCGTTATAAATTCTGTCTTCAAAATCTTTTGGATTGTATGCTTTTTCTAATTCAATAGCTTTCATAATGCTCTATTTTAGCGAATTTGAAGGAGTTTTACAATTACACAGCTGGTAGTACCGGCCTTTAAGGGCAATAAGAGAATCGTGATTTCCACGTTCGATGATGTGGCCTTTTTCCATTACGATAATTTCGTCGGCATTGCGGATTGTGCTGAGTCGGTGAGCAATTACAAAAACTGTACGACCTTTCATCAGACGGTCCATACCATCCTGGATGAGTTTTTCTGTACGGGTGTCGATAGAACTGGTAGCCTCGTCAAGAATAAGAACAGGAGGATTTGCAACCGCTGCCCGTGCGATAGAAAGAAGCTGCCTCTGCCCCTGACTCAAGCCCGCACCGTCACCGGTAATTACCGTATCGTAGCCTTTTTCAAGGTGCTTAATAAAGGAATCGGCATTTGCAAGCTCACAGGCCTTTTTTATTTGATACATACTGGCTTCGGGATTACCGTATTTTACATTTTCAGCAATCGTACCGGTAAAAAGATGTGTATCCTGAAGAACCATTCCAAGAGAACGCCGCAAATCTGTTTTTTTAATTTCGTTTAACGGCTTGGAATCGTAAATAATCTTGCCGTTTCCATCGTGCACATCGTAGAATCTGGTCAAAAGATTTGTCACGGTGGTTTTTCCGCTGCCTGTTGAGCCGACCAGAGCAATTTTAGATCCCGGCTTAGCATGAATACTGATATCGTGAAGAATCAGCTTATTCTCCTTGTAGCCAAAACTTACATGGTCAAAAATCACTTCACCCTTTAATTCTGTAAGGGCATTATCTGCGCTGTCTTTCCAGGCCCAGGTACCAGTGGTTGCAAAAGACTGAACCAGGCGACCTTTAACCTCATAGGCATTTACAAGAGAAATACGGCCTTCGTCGATTTCGTCAGTTTCATCGATTGCATCAAAAATTCGTTCTGCACCGGCAAGGGCATTCAAAATCGAATTAAAAAGCTGGCTGATCATGGAAACCGGCTGACTAAAGCTTCGGGTATACTGCAAGAAAGCTGCAATAGTTCCCAGGTCCATTCTGGCACTGATAACTAAAAAAGCTCCCGTAATGGCAACAAGGGCATACTGAATGTGAGAAAGGTTTCCCATGAGAGGGCCGAGAACGTTAGCATAGGAGTTGGCCCAGGTTCCCGCAGTACGTACTTTATCATTGAGTTTGTTAAATGCCGAGATTACTTCTGTTTCGTGATTAAAAACCTTTACGACCTTCTGACCTTCGATTAATTCTTCTATATACCCGTTAAGTTCCCCGATATTTTTCTGATTATCCTTAAAGCCGGCTGCACTCTTTTTTCCAATTCTTGTAGCAAGAAAAAGCATAAAAGAAATCGTAATCACCACAACCAGAGTCAAAAGGGGACTCAAGATAAGCATCATTACAAAAACGCTTACAATGGTGATACTCTGACTCAAAAGCTGAGGAACCGTCTGATTGAACATGTCCCTGAGGGTGTCCGTATCGTTTGTAAAACGGCTCATAACATCGCCGTGAGGATGCGCGTCATAATATTTAATAGGAAGTTTTTGAATCTTTTGGAACAAATCCGTTCTGATTCTAAAAAGAATCGTTGAGGAGATATAAAGCATTATTCTACTGTTTACCCAAGTTGCAAGAGCGCCGGTAGCAAAAATAATTCCGAGAGCAACCAGCATTTTTACAAGAGAAGAAAAATCAGGATTTTCAGTTTTAATAAGAGGAATGATGTAATTATTCAATGCAGGTTTTAACATGTAGGAACCAGCAACCCCTGCCCCTGCACTCAATGCCACACATAAAAAGACTAAAAGCCACAAAGCCTTAAACTTGCCCATATAAGACAAGAGACGCTTGAGAACCTTTTTTGTATTTTTAGGTTTTGCATGACCTTTAACTTTTACCGGTGGCATACTATTCTCCCGCTCCGATTTTGGTTTCTACCAGATCCGCATCGCTGTAGTCCTTTTGAGAATTATAAACTTCCTGATAAATTTCATTACTCTTTAACAACTCGGCATGATTTCCGAAACCGTCGATTTTGCCGTCGTTCATCACAATAATCATATCCGCATCCTGAACACTTGAAATTCTCTGTGCAATGATGATTTTTGTAGTTTCAGGGAACATTTGTTTTAAGTTTGTGCGGATACGGGCCTCTGTAGACATATCAACAGCACTGGTTGAATCATCAAGAATGAGAATCTTAGGCTTTTTGAGCAATGCCCGGGCAATACACAATCTCTGCTTTTGGCCGCCGCTTATGTTTACCCCGCCCTGACCAAGCTCGGTATCGTATCCGTCGGCAAAAGATTCTATAAAAGAAGATGCATCACTTGCATCGCAAGCAGCTTTAATTTCAGAATCAGAGGCATCTTTATTTCCCCAGAGAAGATTATCCCTAATTGTACCCTTAAAAAGAACATTTTTCTGGAGAACAACAGCAATGCTGTCCCGGAGAGCTTTAAGGCTGTAATCTCTGACGTCTACCCCACCCACTTTTACAGAACCATCAAAACAGTCGTAAAGACGAGGAACAAGAGAAATCAGCGTAGATTTACCGGAACCAGTTCCTCCGATAATTCCCACAGTCTGACCATTCTTAATAGAAAGATTTATATCATTAAGAACACAATTTTCCACATTATTTGAATAACTAAAATTCACATTATTAAAGACAATTGAGCCGTCCCGCACAGTCTGTACACAGGAAGCAGTTTTTTCTGTAATATCCGGCGTTTCATCAAGTACTTCTGAAATTCGTCTGATACTGGCACGGCTAAGAACAACACTTACAAAAATCATTCCTATCATCATAAGAGAAGTAAGAATCTGCATTACATAGGTCAAAAAACTGATGAGTTCACCGGCAAGCATCGAACCAAAAACGACTTTTCGGCCACCCAGCCAGAAAACAGCGATAAGAGTACTGTATATTACAATCTGCATAACAGGCAAAAGCCATAAAATCAATCTTTCAGCACAAACTTGTGTTTTTTTTACATCATCAGCAGCCTGTTCAAATTTCTGGTTTTCGTAGTCACCGCGAACAAAGGCCTTAACTACCCTGATAGCAATAAGATTTTCCTGAACTATACGATTCATGACATCGTATTTAGAAAGCATCTCACTAAAACGAGGATAAGCTTTAAGAGAAATAAAACTGATAAAAAATGCCAGAACAGGAATACTAATTAAGAAAACAACAGAAAGAGAAGCATTAATCTTGATTGCCATAAGACACCCCGCAATAAGCATAAAAGGCGCCCTAAAGCATATACGTATCAGCATCTGAAATACATTCTGAACATTTGTAACATCCGTTGTAAGTCGGGTTACTAGCGATGCTGTTGAAAATTTATCTACATTAGAAAAAGAAAAACTCTGAACTTTATTAAAAAGAATACTGCGGAGATTATGACTAAAACCCTGACTTGCAAGAGCTGCAAATCTGGCTCCTCCAATTCCGCATGAAAGTGAAACAAGGGAACAGCCAATCATAAATGCTCCTGTGGTAAGGACATATTTAATGTTCTGATCAGCAATTCCCTTGTCGATAATCAGAGCCATCAGATATGGGATAACAGTCTCAAAAAAAACTTCTCCAATCATAGTAATTGGAGTAAGAATCGTAAAAAGCCAATAACGCTTTTTCATTCCTTTTGTAATTTTTTTAATTGTACCCATGTGACGGCTCTAAGAAAAAATTAGAACTTGAAGCTAGCGCTTACCTTAGCGATAAGTGGATAACCTACTTCGAGGTTTACACCAAAGGAATCTGAGAAGTAGTAGGTTGCACCGAGAACTACACCACCCCAGAAGTCAACATATGTAGTTGTGCCAGAAGAATTTTCAACAAGATTGCCATTGTTATAATATTTGTAATCTCTAATAACAAGAGCAGCACCTAAACGAGGACCTGCATAGACATCAAGATTATCAACTGGAAGATTGATATG
>JAFNQK010000300.1 GCA_017386165.1 Treponema sp. | reverse complement strand
GTTCTTGGAACAGAAGACGGCCATGTTCGCGGAGTAAAAGTTCTTTCTTACGAACTTGGTGAACCAGATGCTTCTGGCCGCCGCTCACCTGTTGCAATTCCAGGTTCAGAACACGAAATCGAATGCGATGCAATGATCGTAGCTTTAGGAAACGGTTCAAACCCACTTCTCGTAAAAACAACTCCAGGTTTGAATCAGGATGCTAAGGGGCACATCGTTGTAGATGAAAAACAGGCTACCAGCAAGACAAAAGTGTGGGCCGGTGGAGACATCGTCCTCGGCGCCGCAACAGTAATCCTAGCGATGGGCGAAGGAAGAAAGGCAGCTGCCGGTATCAACGAATATCTTGCAAAATAAAAAAATATTCGCCCAGAGCGGGCGAGTTTCGGGCTTGCCCGAAACTCGAATTTTGACGCGAAGCGGCAAATACCGATGGGCGAAGGTCGCAAAGCTGCTGCCGGTATCAACGAATACCTTGCAAAATAATTTTTACGGTGGATGAGTGGTCCCTGAGTGGTTACTGAGCTTGTCGAAGTACTTGTCGAAGGGCGGTCGAAACCACCATATTTACGAACTCCCGTTTTACGTGTTTTATGTAAAATGGGAGTTTTTTTTATAAAATCAATTCTTCAAATATGAGGAATAATAATCAAAAAGTGATAATAATTCGTCAAAATACAAGAATTAAGTTTGACAACTTAAAAAAAATATTCTACATTATTCTTGATGAGAATTGATAATCTTTCAACAGACAAACAAATCCTCAAAGAATTAGGTGAAAGAATTAAAACTGCCCGTATTCGTGCAAAATTGACTCAGGCGGACCTTTGCAACGAAAGTGGAGTTGGCAAAAGTACTGTTGAACGCGTTGAGCAAGGTGAAAGTATTCAGCTTTTAAATCTTGTTAAAATCATGCGTTCATTAAATATGCTTTCTCAATTAGATGCTCTTTTCCCTGTTTATGAAATTTCTCCTATGGAATACTTAAAACTTTCAGAAAAAAAAGGCTCTTATACACCTGCTAAACGAGTTTATAAAAAAAGAACAGGCTCTGATTTGTCAGAAACACAGTTTATTTGGGGAGAAGATAAATGATATACAGTGCTGAAATTTCTCTATGGGGAACTATTGTAGGAGCGATAACTCTCGAAGAAGGTTCGCAAATTGCAAAATTTGAATATGACTCTTCTTTTATTAAAACTGGAATACAGGTATCTCCGTTAATGATGCCACTTAAGCCGGGTATATTTTCGTTTCCAAACTTAGCATACCAAAGTTTTCATGGTCTCCCGGGGCTTTTGTCAGATTCTCTTCCAGATAAATTTGGTAACGAGCTTATTTCTGTTTATCTTGCAAAGCAGGGTAGGCTTCCAAATAGTTTTAATGCTATTGAGCGTCTTTGTTATACTGGGAAACGTGGTATGGGGGCTCTGGAATACAGACCTGTTTTGTCAGAAGATTCTCCGTCAGAGTCAGAAGTTTTAAGGATTCAAGACTTAACTGAACTTGCAGAAATTGTATTAAATAATCGTAAAAATCTATCTGCTGTATTTGATGAAGCTGATAAAAAAGGCCTTTCTGAATCTTTGCAGAAAATCATAACTCTTGGAACAAGTGCTGGTGGTGCCAGGGCAAAAGCTGTAATTTCATGGAATCCAAAAACAAATGAAGTTCGTTCCGGTCAGTTAGATAGTACAAAAGGTTTTGAGTATTGGCTTTTAAAATTTAGCGGTCTGTCAAAAAATAAAGATAAAGAAGGTGATGACAAAAGCGATTTTGGTCTTATTGAATATGCTTACTATTTGATGGCCTTGGAATGTGGAATTAATATGAATCCATGTCGTCTTTTAGACGATGGAAACAATAAACATTTTATGACAAAGCGATTTGACAGATTTGTTGATGAGAACGGTAAAACCCAAAAATTACATATGCAGTCACTTGCTGCAATGGCCCATTTTGATTTTAATCAGGCCGCAAGTTCAAGTTACGAACAGGCTTTTACAATTTTAAATGCCTTGAAATGTTCTCATTCTGATAAGAAAGAATTTTTTAGACGAATGCTTTTTAATGTTATGGCGTTAAACTGTGACGACCATGTTAAAAATATTTCTTTTTTGATGGAAAAATCCGGAAAATGGACTCTTTCTCCAGCTTACGATATGGCATTTGCTTATAATCCTCAGGGAGAGTGGACAAGCAGCCACCAAATGACAATTAATGGCAAGCGAGCAAATATTGAATTTTCGGATTATAATCAGTGTGCTGAAATCGCCGGCTTAACAAAATCAGAAGTTCATACAATCTATGCCGAAGTCGAATCCGGAGTCAAAAGATGGCTTGATTTTGCAGACAAAGCTGGGGTGCAGGAGAAAGATGCACTTGCTATAAAACTATTATTGGAAAAAAAATAGAAATTATTTTATATACCTAACGACTGAAGTACCTGTATGTCCGTATGCTATTGAAAATTCTATTGCGGAATTTAGGGTTTTACTATAAGAATAAGCTGCTGAGAAAACAAATCTTTCTATTTGAAAAAAAGTGCCTCCTCCAAATTTGTATGAGAATTCATCTTTAACATCAGTAATATAACTGTTAGGTTTTAGAAAAGCTTTATGACTT
>JAFNQK010000299.1 GCA_017386165.1 Treponema sp. | reverse complement strand
GACTGCCCCTTTAATTGCTATTGGTGTTAGTAAAAAAGGCATTGATTATGATTTACCTGTATCAGAACGAGCTGATTACAGAGAGTCATTAGTGCATCTTGTTGTTCTAATTCTCTTTGAACAGGGGAATACGGAGCGACATTTAAAACTTCTGGCAGACTGTGCACGAGTTTTAATGCTACCAGGTTTTTACAATGCCATTATGAAAGCAAAAACTCCTGCAGAACTTATTTCTGTAATACGAGAGTTTGAAATAGAGCAGTAAGTGAAACTTTTTGTTGAAGAGGTTAAGCTATGCAAGAAACTGATTTGAATGTAATTACACATCTTTTAAAGGTTGAGTCAGAAGCTTCGTCTCTAATAAAAGACGCTCAGGAAGAGGCTAATAAACGGATTAGTGATGCCCGTTCAGAAGCCGATGCTGAATATAAAAAAAAGTTTGAAAAGTTAGTTAACAGTTTAGATAAAGATTATCAGGAAAAGATTTTACAGATAGAAACTGATAATAAAAATGAACTGGATGAATTTAAACAAAAAATCCAATCGACAGAACGAAATACAAGCTCGTTTAATTCTTTTGTTCAAAAAGTGATGGTTGAGCTTTAGAGGTGGCATATGGATTATTCAAGTGCTTCTTCTTTTGTTTATTCTAAAGCCTGCGGAATGCTTGGAAAATCTTTTGTAGGTGAGAATGCCCAAAAACTTTTTGATGCCAGATCCCTTTCAGAATTGTGGGAACTGATTTTTAAGACTCCCGCTCCTCAGACACCTGAGGTTATGCTTGCAAATCATCTTGAATACGAAGCAATCCGTAAGTTTGTAAAAGAATATACAACACTTCTTTCTTATTACGATAAGCCCCATTCATTTTTAATTGCACTTTTAACCCGATATGAAGTTGAAAACCTAAAAACAATTTCTGCTTCTCTTGGCTGGAATGAGCAAAAACAACCTCGATTTGTAAATCTTGGAGAATATCAGATTTTACATATTGAAAAGTGGCCAGATATTGCAAAAATTACCGAAGGAACTCCTTTTGAATGGTATAACCAGGTTCCTCCTCAGAATGAACACTGGGAATGGGACTACAAGCTTGACTTAAAGGAATTTCAGTACCTCTGGAAAGAATTGAATAAAATCCATGATTCTTCGAGACAGGATTTGTTTAATTATGTTCAAAAAGATTATGCTTTAAAAAATATGCTTTGGGCTTTGCGCTTAAAGGTGTATTATAAAATGACAAACGAACAGGTAATTTCTCATTTGTTCTTTGTAAACGAGAATCCTGATGCAAATGATCCGCTTTGTTCCTACGCTTTTGATGTTTTGAACAGGGAAATCGATAATTATGAACAATGGGCCGACTGGCGTTTTTCTGAATACTTGAATCCTCATGAAGATGGGGAAGTGTGGTCGATTAATCCGATGTGGGTTGAACAGAAGTTACGACAGGAAGATTCAAAAAAGATGCTTCATCTTTTTCATCAGAATCCAATGACTGACATTTGTTTGGTTATGTTTTATAGATTGAAACAACAGGAATTGAATTGCATCCGTGCTGCGGTAGAAGCTTTGCGGCTTCATGCTGACAGGGAAGATGCAATGAATGCGGCCGGTATTGTTTTCGAAAATCTTTAGGCGGAGTCCGTAAGGAGGGTGAAATGGCACGAACAGTAGAAATGCGACTTGTAGAATTGATGTGTCTCAAACAGGATGTTTCGAATGTTATTGAAAATCTTGGAAAAAAAGGTGTGTTTCAGTTCCAGGAAACAAAACGAGATCCTAAAAATTCTCCTGATAAAACAGAAAATATTGACCGCCGCTTTTTAGACGAATTACAGTCTGCATCCATTTTTTTAGGCATTGAAGAACTCGGTGATATTATCATAGACAGCCCTCGTGCCACAGATGAAGACCGCAATCAGGTGGTAAAAATCCTTGCAAGCATTTCTGAATTACACAGTAAAATTGAAGAAATAGAAACTGAACAAAAGAAGGTTTCAGAAGCATATAGAGAAGCCTCAGCTTTTTCAAACCTTCAGGTTTCTTATGAAGAACTTGAACACCTTTCGTTTTTGTCATTGAGAATCGGAAAAGTTCCTTTCAGCAATTTGCCTGCTTTAAAAGAAGCTCTTGCAGATACTGCAATAATTGTTTCACTTGGAGAAGATTCTTCTTCGATTTTGGCAGCAACCTCTAAAAAAGGCCGCTTTGCCCTTGATACAGAACTTAAAAAGGCCGGATTTGTGGATATTCAGGTTCCTAAAGATTTTAAGGGCGTTCCACAAGATGCGCTTGACGGATTAAAAGAAAAACTCAGTCAGATTGACCAGAAAATAAACGAGCTTGAAGAAGAAAAAAATAATTTTGCTGAAACTCACAAAGAAAAAATTATTGCTCTCTTAAAGGCTTTTTCTGTTGGAGCTCAAATTATCGATGTTGAAAGCAATCTTGAATCAACTTCAATGGTTTATCGTTTGACAGGCTGGATTCCTGCAAGTCAGAGCCAGAAATTTATGAAAGAAATTGATGAGCTTACAGAAGGACGAACTGCAATTAGAGAGTATCTTCCTTCTGAGGTTTCATCTGTTATAAACGGTACAGAGAAAGTTCCTGTAAAATTGAGTCATGGTCCGATTGTTAAAAGCTTTGAGAGAATGATTTTCAGTTACGGCTCTCCGTTGTACCGAAGTATTGATCCGACACCTTTTGTTGCGGTTTTCTTTACAATTCTTTTTGGAATTATGTTTGGCGACATGGGGCAGGGACTAGTATTCCTCGTTATGGGGATTTTAATGGCTCTTAATATCATTAAAGTCGGCGGTTGGAATAAGTTTGCTCCGATTTTTATGTGCATCGGTATTTCAAGCTCTGTTATGGGTTTGATTACGGGTGAATTTTTTGCCACAGAAAAGATTCTTGAACCATTTGCTTTGTGGGTAACCGGTCTTTTTGGAACCCCTCATGCTCCGATTGTAAAAATGATGCCGAGTTCGGATCCTAATTCTATAAAAGTTATATTTGGAATCTTTGGTGTCACTATTGGTCTTGGATTTGTAATAAATTCTATTGGTCTTGTGGTCAATCTGTTGAATAAAATCAGACAGAAAAAGTGGGGAAGTGCACTTTTTGGAAAAACCTGTCTTGCAGGACTTTTGTTCTTCTGGTATGCGGTGTTCTTTGCCTTGAGACTTGCATTCTTAAAGTCTTCTCCACATCTTGCAGACTGGATTATTATCGGGGTTACACTTTTCTTTGCTTCTTTTGGAGAGCCTTTTGAGCGCCTTTTGGACGGTGAACGGCCGGTTCTTGAAAATGGCCTCGGTTCTATGGTGATTGGTGGCGTTGTAGAACTTATAGAAGTAATTTCTACATATCTTTCAAGTTCCATCAGCTTTGTCCGTGTTGGTGCCTTTGCTCTTGCTCATGCGGTTTTAGGATTTATTATTCATCTCATGGCTGGAATGGTTGGTCCGGTTGGAGGTGTTTTTGTATACATTATTGGTAATGCGATAGTTGTTGTTCTTGAAGGTATGATTGTTGCGATTCAGGTTATACGACTTCAGTATTATGAATTTTTTAGTAAATTTTTTGGTGAAACCGGTTCGGAATTTAAGCCATTCCAGTTTTGCTATGGAAAATAAACAGTTAATTTATAAGAGGTATTTTTATGAATAAAAAAATCTTAGTTTTAGCTTCAATTTTATTGTGCTTTTCAGTTTTTGCTCTTAGTGCACAGACTTCGACAAACGCTGAATCAGAAACTGCTGTAGAACAGAAAGCTCCTTCTCCAGTTAAATACATTGCAGCTGCTCTTGCAGTTGGTTTTGGATGTATTGGTGGTGGAATGGCAGTTGCAAAGATTGGTTCTGCTGCAATGGGTGCAATGAGTGAAAACCCTGAATTGTCAGGAAAGGCTCTTCCTTTCGTTGGTCTTGCAGAAGGTATTTGTCTCTGGGGCTTCCTTGTAGGTCTTTTGATTATTGTACTTTAGGACTGATTAAATTTGAAATTTTATATTATTGGCGATCGAGAGATTGTTTACGCATTCAAGCTGACTGGTATCGATGGTGCAATTGCAGAAACCCGGGACGAAGTTATGAATGCGTTTACAAGCGTTACACGACAAGACGGTAACAGCTCTTCTGACCCTGAAGTGCCAAAAGTTCTTATTCTCACTGAAACTGCAGCAAGCCTTATTCAGGAAGAAGAACTTGCATGGCAGAAAAAAGGTATTTATCCGCTTATTGTTGAAATCCCTGGTCTCGACGGTCATCTGAAAGGCAAAAAGACTCTTTCAGAAGCGATCCGCGAGGCGGTCGGAATTCAGCTCTAAATCTAAAGGAATAAAATATGGAAGAATTACGCTCCACTGAGATACTGGATAAAGAAATTCAAAATGATGCTCGCAGAAAAGTCGAAAAAATCCTGCAAAAAGCCGATGCAGAATGTGCTTTCTTAAAAGAAGACGTAGAACGCAAATTGCAGGAGACTGAGAAAGATCTAAAAGAAAAGAATGAAAAGAAACTTGAAATCTACAAAAAGAATCTTTCTTCGGCTGTTCCTTTGGAAAAAGAACGCTTTCTGGTTTCTTTTGTGCAGAAAGAAATTGAAAATGCTGTAAGCGAATACCTTTCGTCTCTTAGTCTCGAAAAGAAACTTGAACTATTGGGAAATCATCTTAAAAAATACGAAGATGTTTTAAAAAATAAGACACTGACTGCTTATTTTTACGGATTAACTCAATCAAATGTAAAAAAAGTTTTGGATAAAAAAGTAAATGTCACAGAATACAAAGAAACTATGTTCGGAAAGCTTCTAATTGAAGAAGATTTTGGACTTAAAGATAAAATTGGAATAATTCTAGAAGCTGATGATTTATCTGTCAGAGTAAGATTGACTTTATCAGAACTCGTATCACAGCTTTTAAATAAATACAGGTCAGAGTTGTGCAACGCTTTATTTGAAGGAGGGCTCGTACAATAATGATTGAAGGAAAAATTACCAGAATTTCAGGTCCGATTATTTTTGCAGAAGGGCTTGATGGCTGCGGTTTATACGACGTAGTTGACGTAGGCGAAAAAAAACTTATCGGCGAAATTATCCGCCAGAGCAAAGGTAAGACAACAATTCAGGTTTACGAAGAAGATACCGGTCTTCATGTAGGTGAAAAAATTGAATGTCATAATCGTCCTCTTTCTTTGAGATTGGGTCCTGGACTTGTTGGAACTATTTACGACGGTATTCAGCGTCCGTTAAAAGAAATTTCTGAGTCTTCAGGAGAATTTTTGCTTCCTGGAGTTAGAACAGAACCTCTTGATGTTAATAAAATCTGGCATTTTGAAGCATTGCCGGAAATTTCTAAAGGTTGCCAGATTAAGCCAGGAATGACTCTCGGTACTGTAAAAGAAACTGAATCAATCACTCAAAAGATTATGGTTCCGCCTCTTGTACGTGGTCGATTTCTAAAGACTTTTAAGAGCACTGGTGATTACACCATCGACGAGGTAATTGCAACTACAGAGCTCGATGAAGAAATAAAACTTTCTCAATACTGGCCTGTTCGCGAACCTCGTCCATATACAGAAAAACTTGAAGTTTCAGAACCTTTGATTACAGGTCAGCGCGTAATAGATGTTTTCTTTCCGCTTTCAAAAGGTGGAACAGCTGCAATTCCGGGAGGGTTTGGTACCGGAAAAACAATGACCCAGCATGCGGTTGCAAAATGGTGTGATGCTGATTTGATTGTATATATCGGATGTGGCGAACGCGGAAACGAAATGACAGAAGTTCTTACAGAATTTCCTGAACTCATTGACCCGCGCACAGGTCGTTCAATCATGGAACGAACTATTTTAATCGCCAACACTTCGAATATGCCGGTTGCTGCCCGAGAAGTTTCTCTCTATTCAGGTATTACTCTTGCAGAATACTTTAGAGATATGGGGCTCCATGTTGCAATTATGGCAGATTCCACATCCCGCTGGGCAGAGGCTCTTCGCGAATTGTCCGGCCGTATGGAAGAAATGCCTGCAGAAGAAGGATTCCCTGCTTACTTACCGACACGCCTTGCTTCTTTCTATGAGCGTGCAGGCCGAATTATTTCTCTCGAAGGACAGGAAGGTTCTGTTTCCGTTATTGGTGCCGTTTCGCCTCCAGGTGGTGACTTTTCTGAACCTGTTACACAGCATACCAAGCGCTTTATCCGCTGTTTCTGGGCCTTGAATCGTGAACTTGCCAACGCCCGACATTATCCTGCAATTGGATGGATCGACAGTTATTCGGAATACGCCGGCGAAGTCCGTGAATGGTGGGAAAAGCATAATCCTGTATGGTGGCAGGTAAGAATTCAGGCTCTTGAATTGCTTAAAAAAGAAGAACGTCTTGAACAGATTGTAAGGCTTATTGGTCCGGATGCATTGCCGGATGCAGACCGACTGGTTCTAAAAGTTGCAGAGATGATTAAAAACGGTTTTCTACAGCAGAATGCCTTTGATGATGTGGATATGTACTGTTCATCAGAAAAGCAGATCGCAATTCTCGAGTTTATGATGGATTATTATAACCGTGCCTATGAACTTGTAAAAAGCGGATGTCCTCTGGTAAAAATTATTTCTATGCCGGTTTGTGATGAAATAGTTCGAATTAAATACAGTGTTCCAAATGACCAGATGGAAAAGCTTGCTGAGATTACAGGGCATTTTAATTCTCAGTTTGCAGAATTGGAATCAGTTTATAATAAGGCGGAAACTCTATGAACGGAATTGAATACAGAGGTGTTACAAGCGTAGACGGACCAATCATTATTGTTAAACGCACTGAAAATTGTTTCTACAATGAAACTGTCTGGGTTCGTGACAGAACAGGAAATAAAAGACTTGGCCGTGTAATCGATCTAAGTGAAAAAGCCTGCGTCGTACAGATTTTCGGAAGTACCACAGGTCTTGATCTCAATCAGACAACCTATGAATTTCTTGATACGCCTCTTGAACTCAGAGTAAGTGAAGGACTTTTGGGCCGCGTTTTTAACGGTCTTGGAGAACCTATCGACGGTTACCCACAGATTATGTCCAGCGAAAAACTGAATGTAAACGGCTATCCTATCAATCCTTACAGCAGATCTTACCCTCGGGATTTTATTCAGACAGGTATTTCTGCAATTGACGGAATGAACTCTCTCGTTCGCGGCCAGAAACTTCCTATTTTTTCTGGAAACGGACTTCCGCACAATAAGCTTGCCGCACAGATTATTCGTCAGGCAAAACTCCGTGGTACAGATGAACAGTTTGTAATGGTTTTTGCCGGCATGGGAATTAAATACGATGTTGCCCGATTCTTTGTTAATACTTTTGAGGAATCAGGGGTTCTCTCAAAGGTAGTAATGTTCCAGTCTCTGGCAGATGCTCCTTCAATCGAGCGTATCATGACTCCACGATGTGCACTCACTGCGGCAGAATATCTTGCCTTCAAAAAAGGAATGCATGTTCTTGTCGTTATGACAGATATGACCAATTATTGCGAAGCCTTGCGCGAGATTTCTACTACCCGTGGAGAAGTTCCTGGCCGAAAAGGTTATCCTGGGTATTTGTATTCTGACCTTGCAGAATTGTATGAACGTGCCGGAAAAATTAAGGGGGCTTCAGGTTCTATTACACAGATCCCGATTTTGACAATGCCAAACGATGATATTTCTCATCCAATTCCTGACCTTACCGGTTATATTACAGAAGGACAGATTGTACTGGACCGTGAAATGGATTCCAAGGCGATTTATCCTCCTGTTGCGGGGCTTCCTTCACTTTCCCGCCTTATGAAAGACGGTATCGGGCCTCAGATGACCCGTGAAGACCACGCCAATGTTTCAAGCCAGCTCTTTGCTTCTTATTCAAAGGTAAAAAGCATCAGAAACCTTGCTTCTATTATTGGAGAAGAAGAATTGTCTGACCTGGACAAAAAATATCTTTCTTTTGGTGATATGTTTGAGCTTTTATTCCTGACTCAGGGAGAATACGAGGACCGCACAATAGAACAGACTCTTGATATCGGATGGAAATGTCTTTCGGTTCTTCCAAAAGAAGAATTGTTCAGAATTAAATCTGAGTTTATCGAAAAATATTACCCAAAGAAGAAACAGGCAGATTAAGGTTAAAAAAATGTCAAAACTGAATGTTGCACCAACAAAATCAAATCTTCTCGCAATGAAAGAGCAGCTGGCCATCTCTGAGAACGGCTATGAACTTCTCGAGCAAAAGCGTGAAATTCTTGTGCAGGAACTGATGCGTATGGTGGACAAGGTAATGCTTCTGGAAAAGGACATCGATAAGCTGACTCAAAAGGCATATCCTGCTTTTAAGCGAATGCTTATGGCTGACGGTTCAGACCAGATTAAACGAATTGCCCATTCAGTTCATTATGACTTTGATATGCAGGAAAAAGAAGTAACTATCGGTGGTATGACTTTTGAAACTATCGATGTGACTTTGCCAGAGCCACAGATTTTTTATTCCATGATTGGAACTTATGCCAACACCGACGAAGTAATCATGCTGTTCTTTAAGCTTCTTGGCTTGCTGACTCAGATGGCTTCTGTCAGAACAATTGTGTGGCGCCTTGCAGAAGAAGTAAAAAAGACCCAGAGAAGGGTTAATGCCTTGAGCAAACTTTTAATTCCTCAGACCAAAGAGACCAAGATTTATATTGAGAATGTTCTTGAAGAAAAAGAGCGTGAAAATGTTTTTGTACTAAAGGCTCTAAAACGAAAGAATGATTCCCTCAAGGCGGAAAACGATGAGTAAGCAGTTTATTTCAAATATAGTTGTTGCAATTAACGGTTCTCATTCTTCAATTCTTGCTGCGATGTATGCAATAATGATGGCAAAACATTACGGATGTACAGTTCATTTTATTTATGTCGTAGATGTTGCCACTATCGATTTCTTAAAGAAATGCAACTTCTTGATTTCTGATGAGCGCAATTCCTATCAGGAAGAACTTACCCAAAACGGAAAAAACTACCTCTCGTATGTAGAAGGTCTCGCCAAAAGCAAACTGGTTCTCTGTAAAACTCAGCTCCGTCAGGGATCAGTTCCGTTTGAAATCATTTCCTGTGCCGACGAAATAGAAGCGGATTTGATAATTTTGGGCGGACACGAATCTAAAGACAAGTATGTTCAAAAAGATAATGTGAGAAAAAGCATATTATCCAACTCCAGAACAGAAATTATTACCTATGCTCATTGCCCAGTACTTGTAATTCATGATAAAAATATAGAAGCTCAATTTAAGGTTTTAAAATAAGGTATTTTATCGTGATTAACTGTTATGAAGTATTAGGAATCCGCCAGGATGCCACTGCAAGTGAAATAAAAAAAGCATATCGAACAAAAGCTAAATTACTTCATCCAGATTCAGGTAAAGAAAAAGATACAAAAGCTTTTCATCTTTTAGTACAGGCCTACGAAATCCTGTCAGACCAGCGACAGCGTTCAATTTTTGATGAAGCCTATACCACAAAATATTCTTACAGACGGGACACAAAGTATACCTTTGATTATCATACCTGGCTAAGTGCAAGAACTGATCAGGAAAGCCGTGCAAAATTGATTTTCTTTGATTTAATGCATAACCGCGAAGACGAGGCGGTTTCAGAGTTTAAAAGAATGTCCATGGAACATGCAGATTTTAGCCTAAAGCACTGGTTTTCCCGTGAAGATTTTATGGATTACGGATATATTCTCGCAGAAGAACTTGCCTTGCGAAATGAATATTATGATGCCTTAAACCTATTGGAACAAATTATACGAATGGAGTATAGTTACAGATATTTCAGATTGTTTTTCCCGGAGGTTATGGAGTTTACTCTTTCTATATTAAAACGAAATGTAGAAGGCTTTATGAGCGATGAGCTTGCTCTTGATGTCTGGGAGAGAGCCCTGGATTTGGGATTTTCAGAAAAAGATGATGCCTGGTTCTTGCAGAAAATGGCCCAGGTGTATACCCGTATGGGAGATACTCAGACGGCATCGATTTGTATGGAAGAAGCAGTAAAAATTTCTTCCGTTAAGAAAAAGGATATAGATCAAAGAGGTTATATATATGATTCATTTGAAGAATGCTGAAGAAATTGATGGAATTAGGAAATCTTGCCATCTTCTTGCAGATTGTTTTAACTATTGTTTACCAAAAGTAAAAGCAGGAATGACAACCCGCGAAATTGACGATTTGTTTGTCGATTTTATTAAAAAGCACGGCGGAAAACCTGCCTGGTACAGAGAAAACTTTGATGGTGCTGTTTGTGTCAGCATTAATGATGAAGTAATTCATGGAATTCCAAGTAAACATAGAATTATAAAAGACGGAGATATCGTAAGTCTTGATGTAGGAATCGATTTAAATGGATATATCAGCGATTCCTGTCATTCTGTTCTGGTTGGAAATGTTTCTCCAGAAGTTAAAAAACTGGATGAAGTTACTTTGGAATGCCTTAAAGCCGGAATTGCAGCCTGCAAGGTTGGGAACAGAATTAGCGATATCTCAAATGCCGTTTATGAAATTGCAAAAAAACACGGATACGGTGTTGTTTACGACTATTGTGGACATGGAGTAGGCCTCGATGTTCATGAAGATCCTAACGTTCCTAACTGTCCAAGCTCCGGACCAAATCCTCGCATCAAACCGGGAATGGTTCTTGCAATTGAACCAATGATTAATTTGGGAACTGCAGATGTTTATGTTGCAGATGACGGCTGGACTGTAAAAACAGAAGACGGCAAATGGTCTGCTCACGAAGAACATACAGTTGCAGTATTTGCTGATCACACAGAAGTTCTTACAGACTTAAATTACGATAAAGCATAAAAAATCCTTGTAACTTAAATCTTGAATTGTGGTTTTTTGAATAAAACAAGATTTAAAAATGCTTTTGGAGGCATTAAAATATGAAAACTTGGACAAAAAGACTTATTTGTGTTACAGGAGCTGCAGCTTTAACCTTTGCAGCAGTTTCAATTTCATGTGCCAAAACTCCAGTTTCAGGAAGCGCACAGACTTTGAGTTCAAAAGGAAATGCAGGAACAGCATATGCAGAAACAAGATCCCAGATTGTTCCACAGGACAGTCTCAAAATTGTAGAAGCCCTTCAGAATTCTTTTAGAGCAATCAGTGATGGAGTTTTGCCATCGGTTGTAGAAGTTGATGTTACAGAAACTAAAACTGTACAGACAATAGACCCTTTTGAAGATTTTAGAAAATTCTTTGGTCTTCCGGGGCAGGGGGATGACTCTGACAACGGCAAAAAGGGTAGAACAAGAGAATACGAAACTAAGGGCTTGGGATCAGGTGTAATTGTACGCCGTACAGGAAATGTTCTCTATGTTCTTACAAATAACCACGTTGCGGGTAATGCTTCTAAAATCTCTGTAAAGTTAAACGATGGAAAAGAATTCGAAGGAAAACTTGTAGGTGCAGATTCAAGAATGGATATCGCTCTTGTTTCATTTGAATCAAAGGATAAGTCAATTCCTGTTGCAATTCTTGGAGATTCTGATGCTGTAAAAACCGGTGACATCTGTCTTGCTATGGGTGCTCCTCTCGGATACAGTCAGTCAGTTACACAGGGTATCGTAAGTGCAAAAGGCCGTTCTGGTTCTGGAATCGGAAATATCAACGATTTTATCCAGACAGATGCAGCCATCAACCAGGGAAACTCAGGTGGACCTCTTGTAAATATCTATGGTGAAGTTATAGGAATTAACACCTGGATTGCTTCTCAGTCCGGTGGTTCACAGGGACTTGGATTCTCAATTCCTATTAACAATATCAAGAGTGCTATCGATTCATTGATTTCTAAGGGAAAGGTTGTTTCTGGATGGCTCGGAGTTTCTCTCCAGTCAAATCTCACAAATGAATTTAAAGAAGCTCTCGGAATTAAGGATTACGAAGGCGGTCTTGCAAGTCAGGTATTTATTGATTCTCCAGCATATAAGGGAGGAATTAAACCTGGTGATTATATTATTGCCATCGACGGAACTAAGGTAAAATCCCTTGATGAAGTTCAGCGCTTTGTAGGTCGTCTTGAAGCAGGAAGAACCTCCGTATTTACTGTTATCCGTGGCGGCGAAAAACTGGACATTTCTGTTAAGATTGAAGAAAGAACAGAAAAAGTAGAAGCCGGAAAATCATGGCCTGGATTTACAGCTGTACCTTTGACTGAGGATGTATTAAAAGAACTTGAAATCGAAGATAAGGTCAAAGGTGTTGCAGTAACAAACGTTATGGCCAAGTCACCTGCTGCTTCTTTGAGACTTCAGAGCGGCGATGTAATTACAGCCGTTAACGGAAAATCTGTTAAGAATATCAAAGAGTTCTATACAGAATTGAGCAAGACTGATAAATCAATTAATTTTGATGTATACAGCAACGGAGGAACTATCACAACTGGTACTTATAAGTTCTAACTTATTGACCAAGTTACCGGTTTTCTGATATTATCTATCCTACACATATGGTAAAAAGGCTGTCGTATCACCCGTTAAATACTTCAGCTATTTTCATATAGAATATTTTTATAGAGGTGTTAAGATGTACGCACTTGTTGAATATAAGGGCAAACAGTACAAAGCTGAACAGGGAGCTGTTCTTACAGTAGACGCAATTGATGCTGAAAAGGGTACTAAAATTGATGTAGAATCAGTTTTGCTCGTAAGCGACGGAGATAAAGTAACTGTAGGTACACCATATGTTAAGGGTGCTAAAGTTCAGTTCGTTGTAGAAGATTCTTTCCGCGATAAGAAAGTTATCGTTTACAAGTACAAGTCAAAGAAGGACTATCACCGTACAATCGGTCATAGACAGCATTATACAAACGTTCGTGTAGAATCTGTTAATGCATAATGATTTCTGTGCAAATTGAGCGCAGTAAAACTGGTATGATTGCTGGCTGTGAGGCTCACGGTCATGCCGGATACGCCAAATCAGGCTTTGATATTGTCTGTAGTGCAGTTTCTATCTTGATAAAAACTACAGTTCAGATTCTTGCAAAACTTGATGGTGTGGAATTTACTTCCAGTGCTGAAAAGCGAGGGGATGTGAGTTTCGAAGTGAAGATTCTTGAGCTTGATTCACTTTTAGAAACAAAGCTTAAAACTGCGGAGGAATTTCTGGAGACTGGGCTTGGGGCCATTCAAAAAGAATATCCAAAGCATTTAGAACTTGTGATTAAAACTGTTTGATAGGAGAATATCATGGGAAGAACTAGAGGCGGTAGTGGTGCCAAAAACGGACGTGATTCAAATCCAAAAAACTTGGGTGTAAAAAAATATGCTGGTGAATTTGTAACAGCTGGTTCAATCATCTTGAAGCAGCGCGGTACAAAATTCTTTCCAGGAGACAATGTAATGCTCGCTGGTGACGACAGCTTGTTCGCTACAGCAGATGGTAACGTTGTATTCCACGAAAGAATGAACAGAAAGTTTGTTTCTGTAACACCTGCTCAGGCAAAATAAGTATTCTTTCCTGAATATATTTACTACCCGGTTCGGATTTTTTCTGTACCGGGTATTTTTTTTAAAAGAGGTAAAACATGTTTCAGTTTGCTGATGAAGCAATAATCGAAGTACATTCCGGAAAAGGTGGAAACGGTTGTATTGCTTTCCGTAGAGAAAAATATATTCCTCATGGCGGACCAAACGGTGGTGACGGTGGAAAAGGTGGAGACGTTATCTTTGTTGTAAAACGCAATATGCGAACTCTTTCTCGTCTCAGACATCACCGCATTTTCAAGGCTAAAAACGGTTCCGACGGAATGGGCTGGAATAAGTTTGGTAAAGATGGCGAAGACGTTGTAATTCCTATTCCTCCTGGAACAACAATTCGAGATGCAGAAACTGGTGAATTGATTCACGATTTTACATCAGAATCAGAACACGAACAGTTTATCTTTTTGGAAGGCGGAAAAGGCGGCTGGGGAAATGTTCATTTTAAGAGTTCTACCAACCAGGCTCCTCGTTATGCTCATGAAGGAAAACCAGGTGAAGTTCGTCTTTTAAAACTTGAACTAAGCATTATGGCTGATGTTGGACTTGTTGGCTTTCCAAATGCCGGAAAATCATCGTTGCTTACAGCCTTTACAAATGCCAGACCAAAAATTGCTCCATATCCATTTACAACAAAGATCCCAAATCTTGGAGTTTTGCGTGTAGATGATGAACAGGATATTATCATTGCAGATATTCCTGGAATTATCGAAGGGGCTTCTGAAGGGGTTGGACTAGGCTTTGATTTCTTAAAGCATATTTCACGCACAGCATGTCTTTTGTTCATGATTGACTGTTCTGATACCAATTATTTGACAGCTTATGAAACCCTTTGCAAGGAACTTGAAAATTATTCTGAAGATTTGATGAAAAAGCCTAGAATTGTTCTTGCAAACAAGATTGATGTTGAAGGCGCAGAACAGAATGCTGCAGAAGTAATAGAAGCTATTCATAAGATCGAAAAGGAAACGGCTGTAATTCCGGTTTCTGTTCAGAATAATATTGGTATGACCAATGCAAAGCGTGCTATAATTGAACTTGTAAACAAACTTGAAGGTTTTGAATCAGCTAGCAAAATTGTTGCAAATGTATCTACTCCTTCTTTTATGCAGGATGCAGCTTTTGACGATTTTGATGATTCAGAAGTTCAGTACCCGGGAATTGAAAAATGAAAATAGCTCTGCTTGGTGGAAGTTTTAATCCTCTTCATATTGGTCACTGTATGCTGGCTGAAACTGTAATTCAGGAATTGCATTACGACAAGGTTCTCTTTGTTCCTGTAAATATTCCTCCTCACAAACAGTTGAGTGATAAAGTTTCTGCCCAGGACCGTTTTGAAATGATTAAAGCCTTCTGTCAGAGCAGTGCAGAAAAAGGCAAAGATTATTTTATTGCCGAAGACTGTGAATTAAAACGGGGTGGAATTTCTTATACCTATGACACTCTTGTTTATGTAACTGAAAAATATAAACTTGATGGAAAACCTGCTTTTATCATGGGGCAGGAGACAGCTGCACAGTTTGATAAATGGCATAAGGCTTCTGAGATTGCAAAGATTGCAGATTTGATACTTGCTCGCAGACATCCGGATAATAACGGAATTGACACTAAAGTTTTTGAAAATGTTCCTTTAGGGAATTACACAAATAATTTTGCCGGTGATGATTTTGAAAAATCCTTTAAGTATGAACATATCATGCTTGAAAATCCGGTACTGCCAATTTCTTCTACAGAAATCAGAAGCCGTATCGCCAATGGAAAGGGGTGGCGTTACCTTGTTCCCGAGGCGGTTTTTCAGTATATTATTGACCATAATTTGTACGGAACCAAAAGATGAACCTGGATTTTGACACTTTAATTTCTAAAATTGATTCGTATGCCAAAGAATCTGTTTCTTTATCGAGATATGAGCATTCTGTAAGAACTGCAGAGATGTGTTCTAAAATCTGCTCCAAGTGCGGAATTGAACCAAAATTGGGCTATCTTGCAGGTATCAGTCATGATATTTGCAAAAATCTTGATGATAAAGAAATGATTTCTGTAAGTCAGCGAGATGGAATGGAAATTACTGAACTGGAAAGAGAAAAAACAGGTCTTTTGCATGGAAGAGCCGCAGCAGTAATCATGCGGGAAAAGTTTGGAATCACTGATAAAGACTTGCTTGATGCAGTTGCTTTTCATACCTTTGGAAAAAAGGATTTATGCGATTTGGGAAAGATTCTGTATGTTGCCGACAAAATAGAGCCTGGCCGCAAGCATATTACACCTGAATATATCGAAGAAAAATTAGCTTTGCCATTAAATGAAATGACAAAGACTGTGTTAAAAGAAAATATAGATTATTTAAAAGAAAAAGGGAAAGTTGTTGCTCCTATTAGCAATGATTTTTATAATTCTTTATAGGGTATAAAGATGTCAAAAAGAAAACTGAGAGATGAACAGAAAGGTGCATTTTTTCTGATAATAATTTTTTTAATTATTGTTTCCGTTGGAATTGTTTTGGCACTTTCTTTACAGACGGATTCGGTTGCAGAAAAACTTGCTGACGACCAGGTAATTCGTGTCCTTAATGTAGTTAATGATGGTGATAATACGGCCTTAATTACTACTGTTCTGATTTTCTATCCGGTTTCTCAAAAGGGTACTGTCGTTAGTGTTCCGGGAAATACTGGTGCGATTTATCAGACTCTTGGTCGTGTTGATAGAATTGATCAGGTTTATAAAGAGAAGGGGATTTCTGCTTATAAGCAGGAGATAGAAAAACTTCTTGGAATTTCTATTCCTTTTTACCTTGAAACCAGTATTCAGAATTTTGTCTCACTTACTGATATGCTTGGAGGCTTAAGGATTTTTATTCCTTCTCCTGTTGATATTAAAAACGATGCGGGAGACAGATTCCTTTTGCCGTCTGGTGCCGTAAATCTCGATGGCGATAAGATTTCTACATATATTATGTACAAATATTCTGACGATTCTGAGTTTGATGTTCTTGACCGCCATCAGAATATTATTTGTGCTTTTTATACAACCTTGCATGATAAAAAGAACAGAGTATTTACCAATAAAAAGGTTTATAAAAAGTTTTTGAACAAAATGAATGTAAACCTTGATGAAACTGATTCTTATCATCTTATGCAGTTGATTTCTAGTATGGACTCTGAAAGTATGCAGCGACAGACTGTTACAGGACCTGCTCGAATTGTAGATGGAATGAGATTGATTTTCCCAATCAATAATGGAGAATTTATTAAGGAAGCTGTTAAGCAGAGTACAAATATCTTGATTAGTAACAGTAGTACATTTGCAAGCCGTGTATATGTTCTTGAAATTAAAAACGGAACAGCAGTCCAGGGGCTTGCTCACAATACTTCTATCTTGTTCCAGAATGCAAGTTATGATGTATTAAGTGCCGTAAATGCGGATCGTAATGATTATGAAAAGACTGTCATTATCGACCACATTGGAAACAAAGAAATTGCAAATATTGTTGGTGAATTTATTCACTGTACAAATATTGTTGAGGAAGAGGTTAATCTTTCTCAAAATCAAATGGAAAGCGATAATACCGCCGATGTTGATTTTACTATTATTTTAGGAAAAGATTTTGACGGTCGTTATGTTCGTGCCTCGCGAAACGAACAATAATTGATGGGAGGTAAAAAAATGAAAACTACTGAACAGAAAGCATTAGAAATTGCTCAGTTACTTGAAGACGGAAAAGGTCGTGATGTTACTGTAATTGATGTTTCAGAATTAAACAGCTGGACAGATTATTTTGTAATCACAACAATCACAAGTTCTGCACACTGGCAGGGATTGTATAAACAGGTAAAAGATTATGTAAAGGAAAATAATCTTGAGCTTCATCTTACAAACAGAAAGTCACCAGATGGCGATGACTGGAACCTTATCGATATCGGACCAATCGTTGTTCATCTTATGTCAGAAGCTGCCAGAAATTTTTATGATTTGGAAAAGTTGTGGCATGCTGGAAAAGTTTTGGATTTTCACAGCAGCCAGAAATAGAATTTAAAAGTTATTCATCGTCGCCGAAGAAATCTTCTTCGTCGTCGATGAGATCATCATCATCATTTGCGTAAGGATTTGTATAACCATCTTCTGGTTCTACATCATCAAAAGGTTCGTAGATGTCGTTGTCGTATTCATCCTGAAAAGCATCTTCGTAGCTTTCTGAATCTTCGTCAAACTCGTCCAGCTGATTATCTGATTCATTATCTTCAAAATCGTCGTCAAATTCATCTTCGTATGAAAATGGTCCGCCAAATAATTCGATTTCTTCTGCTGAAGACATAAATAACCCCTTAAAAATTTAAATCCTTTGCTTTTTAAAAGCCAATATGAATATAAAATACTGATTAAGTTAGGTCAACTATATTTGAAATAATTTGATAAGAATTAATAAAAGATTATTATTGATAAAAGTTAGTAGAGAAGGGTAAAAAAAAAGAACCGATTGAAACATCGGTTCTTAAAACGCTGGGACGACAGGATTCGAACCTGTGGAATACCGGCACCAAAAGCCGGGGGCTTACCGCTTGCCGACGTCCCAATTTTATCAAAAAGAAACTAGTCTTCTGGACCGGTTTCTACATGACCAGCATTATACTCTTCCAAAATCTTGCTCTGAAGTTCGCCTCGGAACTCAGGACTGATTGGATGAGCAACATCTTTGTATTCCCCGTTTACAGTCTTGCGACTAGGCATGGCAATAAAAAGACCGTTCTGACCTTCAATAATCTTTACATTGTGAACAACAAAACAGTTGTCAAATGTAACAGTTACATAAGCACGAAGTTTGCCTTCGTCCTCAACCTTTCGGATACGCAATTCTGTGATCTGCATAAGCCGTCCTCCGTAAATCTAAGCTGTAAAAAATCAAAAGTCTAAGCCAAAACTGCCGTAAAACCTTGATTTTTAAGTGACTCAATGGCGCTTAGAGCCTTTTCCCGTAGCTCAAAAACTCCAAAGACTGTAGATCCAGACCCCGACATATCTGCAAAAAGCGCTCCAGTTTTTTTTACGCTTTTTAAGCATTTTTCTATGTCTGAATATCTGGATATTAAAGCAGGTGTAAATGTATTTACAAAAGTCCATCTTGAAACGGCTGAATTATAAATATCATTTAGATTATCCAATTCTGGATAAATCACCTGGTCATTTCTTGCATATAATTCATCAACCAAAGAATAAGCTTCTTTTGTTGAGCTGAATACATTCGGAAAAACTAATACAAAGAATAAATCATTACGCTTTGTAATTTTTTTTACATACTCACCGCGTCCTGTAACGATGGCAGCACCATCAATTTCTTGTCCGCAGTGCAAAAAGAAAAACACATCACTTCCAACCATGTTGGCTATTTCATCTAACTGGTTCCGTGTCAGCGTGATGTCATTAATTTCTTCTAAAGCCCGTACTAAAGCAGCAGCATCAGAGGAGCCTCCTCCTAAACCGCCACCCGAAGGTATTCTCTTAGTAAGAATAACGCTTACAGATTTTGAAGGTCGTTTAGTAATCTGACTAAAGGCCTTGTATGCAGATGAAAGTGTATTGTTTTCTGGGAGTTTTAATTGAGCGCACTGTATTGTGCATTCTCCAAATCCCTCTAAAACGGTTATTTCAAGCAAATCTTTGATATCAATTGTTTGAAAAATGCTTTCTATATTATGAAATCCATCTTCTCGCCTGGGCAGAACCTTGAGTCCAAGATTAATCTTAGCCGGAGCCAAAATCCGAATTTCCTTCTGCATACTAAAAATTATACTGATTTTACAAGTCTTGTCAAATCTAAAATTTTGAGGACATAAAAAAAGACCTCCAGAAGAGGTCTCCTGCCGGGAACCAGACTCGAACTTTGTAAATAGAAAATCCGTTAAGAAAAAATCTGCAAAGATTTTTTTAGGATTTACCAACCAAAACCGTGCCAGTTCGATACTTCAAAGAAAAAAAAAGACCTCAAAAATGAGGCCTCCTGCCGGGAACCAGACTCGAACTGGCACGGCCTTTAACAGCCGAGGGATTTTAAGTCCCTTGTGTCTACCATTCCACCATCCCGGCAACAGTTTTATATTATAGAAAATTTGTTACTTTTACAAGTGGGTAAAACTTTTTTCCAATTTTTTTGCCTTTTTTGCACAATGTTTGTCTATATATATGTAGAGGCAAAAATGACAGACACAATAATTCCCCAGAACAGAGAATACAAAGATCGGCTTTTCAAATTAATCTTTGGCCGCGACAATGAACAAAGCAAAAAGTGGCGGCTTGAACTTTATAATGCATTAAACGACAGCCATTACACAGATCCGGATGCTTTGGAATTGAATACCATTGAGAATGTAATCTACCTTACAATGAAAAACGACATATCCTTTCTCATTGATAATCAGATGACACTGTTTGAACAGCAGTCGACTTATAATCCAAATATGCCGTTACGAGGACTGATGTATTTTGCTCAGTTGTATCAGATGCATTTGAGTAAAACAGGAAAAACCTTACACCGTTCTTCATTAGTAAAAATACCTAGTCCTCAATT
>JAFNQK010000030.1 GCA_017386165.1 Treponema sp. | reverse complement strand
TGTATCCCAGATATCCATATCAAAATCGAGGACATACTTTGTTGTTGTATCCGGAGTACCATCATCATTTATACCCTGAGACATAACTTTGTAAGGACCTACATACTGTCCGGTTCCATGATAATATTTGTTTTCATATGTACTAGATGAATAGCTTCCATTATAAGCAACCCACTCAGAATCCTCCATATCTGTTCCATTTTCCTGAAGGCTCAAAGTATTTTTCTGTTCACTCGTAATTGCGCCACATATCTTATTAAAATCACTTACACTCAAAACAGGTGGAATAGCCCAAGTTCCAGCTCGTCTTAAAGTAATGTTACCGCTGCCTTTTAGAACCGGTTCACTAAATGTAAGGGTTATTACATTTCCACTAGCATAAACATTGCTGCCGCTGCTTGTTTCTCCACCTGGAACCATACTGCTTACAGTAGGAACAATTCCATCACATTTAATACCACTTCTTGTATATACAGTTTCTAAAGTCTTAGAACCCTGAGTAATACCATACATATCTGAAATACCAGTTAAAACTACAGCCGCTTTTGCAATACTCAAAGTAAAATCATCTCCTGAAGATACAATGTAATTGAAATCAACAGAATCTACTTGTGACTGAGCCGTACTAGTAGACAAATTTGCTTTCTTGCCATTTACAGTTATGTAAGCACCCGCTCCACTAGCTACACTTACATCACGCTCAAAACTTACTCTGAGGGTTAAAACATCACCAAGTTTATAATTTCCGTCTGGATTAATACATTCAACCTCAAACTTAGGGAAAGTGCTTTCTATATCAAGATAGATTGCTTCTGGAATCGTACTTATATTACCTGCCTTATCTATTGCTCTATATGTAAAGGAACCAGAAGAATTAATTTTTTGAGCAACTCCTTCTGCACTTGCCCCATCAGGAATCCATGTACTACCACCATCTATCGAATATTGCAGCCACTTAATAGAACTATCAGTTTCAGCCTTAGTTAGGATAACATTTACGTAATTCTTATATTTTGCATCACTTATAGTCTCAAAAGAATCAATGGTTACTCCATCGGAATTTACTGCCGATACAACAGGAGTTTTTGGAACAACCGTATCAATATATAAGTTAGAAGAATATGCTTCCTGTGTACTGCTATTTGTAATTGAGTTGCCATACAAATCATGAATAGAACTGTAATTGTTTAACCAGGCCTGTTTATCGTAATAAAGCAAACCGTTATTATCACCAGCTTCAACAGTTTTACTAAATGTAATTTTAGTATTAGAGCTTGTATTAGAAAGATTTGTAAATGGCAAAGTAACAGTCTTACTTGCATCCCCTCTGACATAAAGAATAATTTCTGGACTTGGAGAACCAACCAATACTTTTTCTGAAAGTGTTAAAACCGCAGTAATTGTTGTACCTTCATTTAAGTAGGTAATCTCATCATAAGTAGAACCAGTTCCTGTAAATGCAATATTCTTGATTGTTGGAATAATACCATCAATGGTTATTTCTTTTGCATCAAACAAGTTTTTACAATCAGAATCTTCTGCGGTGGATAATGCATTAATACTGACCTTTTCATCAATAAAAGAATTGGAATTATTGTCTTCAATAGGTCGTGAATCATACAACTTTAATCCGTCAGAACTATCACCAGCTTGTACCGTGTAAGTAAAGTGAATAGAAGTAGTTCCTGAACCTCCATTTTCGCTACCTGCATAATAAGCCTTTACAATATCGTCTTCTGTAATTCCTGAATCTTCATTTTTTATACCTTTAAGCTTTATATAAGGAGATCCACTAACACCAACAATCTTAGAGAAGGTTGCTACGATATCAATTTTATCACCCAACTTACAGTTACCTGAAGTTGTTGCAGAAATGCTTTTTAAGTTTGGCAAGTCACTGATTACTAACGAATATTCAACATAATTTGAATTACCAAAAATATCCTCTGCATAGAATCGATACTTAGGAATTTTTGCATTGGCATTTAAGGCAGTAAGAGTTTTTTTTGTAACTTTTGCTTCATAATAACCAGTTAAATCGTTATATGAACCATCAACCGGCTGTTCTATACTTACTTCTTGCTCTTCTTCGGTCTCACTCGTGATACAAGTAATTTTATATTTTGATGTATCAATCTTTAATCCTGATTCTTTTTCTGCATAGAATTTTAATGTAAGATCCTTGTCATTTTGAACAATCTGCATATCTACAGAAGGTGTTACACCAACAATTGTTGGAGGTAAATCATCCGGCTCTAAAGTATAATCCTGATAAATGTAATTTCCGTCTTTACGAGTAAGTTTGATTAAAAATTTTTTAGACTCAGCTTTTTCGTTATTATTTCCATATACAAAATCTTCTAATAAGTTCAAATCAAATGAATAATTTTGTGTATAGAAACTATTTTGACTAACTTTTTCTGAAAGTTCTACAGCCCAAAGCTTTAATCCGTCTTTTACAGTCAGGTTGTTTCTTGCCTTTAAGAGCGATTCATGAGCTTCTTCTGTTGTTAAAGAATCAAGCCAGTCTTTCGCCATTTGGTATCCATTTTGTAAACTGTTTGGAATCCATACAAATTCCAGGTATGTACAACCTGTTGAGTCAAAACTCTGACCAGTTACTGTTGTTGTATCTTCTCCCTCATTAAAAGTAGGAATAGAGTTGTTTTTTGGAGACGCTATTAACAAAATTGGAGTATTTTCATCTGTAACTCTCACTGAAACTTCTTTTGTAACTATTCTTTTAGCAGTTGTATTATCCCATCCTATTGCTACAAGCTGCATAGTTTGAGCTTCCGTTGCAGCTTTTAATACAATAGTCTTATCTCGTTCTCCATTTGCAACAAAATGACAGGCTCGATCATTTCTTGCATCATCATCTGTCTCTTCTCCGTTGATAGCATCAGCTTTAACTGCTTGAATTATCAGTTCCGGATTCTCTTTAATTTCATTCCAGGTAGAAGTAAATGCTTGTTTTTCTGCACTTGTCAAAAGTGCAAAATATCCTTCATCAAGTTCATCATCGTCAAAGAAAGTAAAGCATAGCGAATCTTTTACATGAGCATTTAATGCCAAATCATTATCTTCTGAGTTTGTGTAGATTTCTGAATTGGTGATCTGCGGTACATCATTTTCTGGCCACCAGATAAACCATCCTGCACTTACTTCTGCATCTTCTACTGTATTTGATGCTGGAAATTCAACGATATCTTCTGCATCATAACAAATCTGCAGGTAATGTTTTCCACTTGCCAGTGACGACTTTCCATTAACCAGAATATCATGAGTAACCATAAATTTTGGAGCATAGATATTATTTGGATTTGAATTTTCAATTTCTGCAACAAGATTTCCATTTTCATCTTTAATTTTTAGTGTTACAGAACTTACACCAAAAGTATCACTTGCATTTGCACAAAGCGTAAAACTGACATTCTGAGCAGCATCTTTGTTTTCTGGTAAAGTTAAATCCAGACTTTCCAAAAAGTCTTTTTCTTTAAGATTATATTGTATCCCATTTAGCTCTCGATCGATATACCATGCATTTGCAACCGGGGCTGTCTCATCGACAAAGAGTGTTATGGTCTTTACGCTCTTGGTTGAGGTATTGCGGGCATTATCTTCTGCAACAAAACGAATGTAGCAGGCACCCTCAGCTTCAAAATTATAATCAAAAGTCCAGTCAGTACCCTGAACTGCAGCATTTCCTATTGAGGTAAAGGATTCTTGGCCTCCCCAGCGCAATTCGGCATATACTCGGGTAACTTGTCTGTTATCTGTAGCGGTCCCAGAAAAAACAACATTCCTTTTACAGTAAATTCCACCTTCAAAAGAATTTAATTCTGATTCTCCACTAGATAATTTAGTAATAGAAATAACAGGTGCTTCTGTATCAATTGTTCCTAATCCAACATCAGTAAAACAGGAAAAAAATGTACATCCAGTCAAAATTAAAGCAAAAATACTAAATAATACTTTTTTCATTACAATGCTCCCTATTTAATTTTACGGTCAAATTTTGAAGTTGTAAAACAAAATATGGAATAAATTTTTATAATTAGCCTTATTTTGAGTTTATTCATTCTTCACACAAATTGTCTTCCAGTCGCATTTCGATGAATTAAAACCGTGCGCTAGCGCACTACATGCTGTTTGTGGCATGGATTATATAATCAGTCGCTCACGCGACTTCCACAAACAGAATGTTTTTACTCACCGCTCTGCTCCTTCGCGACAATTTAAGTGTAACCTTAAATAACTCAAAATAAGGCTATTACAACCCCTCACCGTGCTTAATAAAAACTTCTACCTGGTCGCCGGGTTGGATTTCGGTGGTAAAAATTGAGTTCTGATCGGCTTTTATAATCTGGTCGCCACAGTGGATTTCGAGGCGGGTGATGCTTCCTAAAAATTCTTTTTTGATTACGGTGCCGCTTAAATCTGAAGCGCCTTTTTTCTCCCCCTTTTGAATAAAAATCCATTCCGGGCGGACGATTTTGCCGTCGATGTAGTTAACGCTTCCTGTAAACTCGGCAACGTACTGATTCTTAGGCTTAAAATAAAGCTCCTGAGGGGTTCCAGACTGCAAAAGCGAGCCTTCGTTCATGATGGCAATTTTATCAGAAAGTCCAAAAGCTTCTTCCTGGTCGTGTGTAACATACAAAGTCGTAATTTTAAGGGACTTCTGGATTTCTTTTAGCTCCTGGCGGAGTTTGAGGCGGAGATTTTTATCAAGAGAAGAAAGAGGCTCATCCATAAGCAAAAGCTCCGGCTTTAGGACTAAAACACGACCAAGAGCAACCCGCTGCTGCTGTCC
>JAFNQK010000298.1 GCA_017386165.1 Treponema sp. | reverse complement strand
TTAATTTAATCTACAAGAACTCGACATACACCCTTACACCCTATAGTGTATTCTCCGCTGCTTCCAGTGTGTTAAACATGAGCATTGCGATAGTCATAGGGCCTACTCCACCTGGAACAGGAGTAATAAAACTTGCTGTATCGAGTAAATCGTTGTAATCACAATCACCAACAAGTCTAAAACCATTCTTTTTTGTGCTGTCAGGAATGCGGTTTACGCCAACATCGATAACTACGGCACCTGGCTTTACCATGTCCTTTGTAACTGTATGAGGATGACCACTGGCTGCGATCAAGATATCTGCCTGGCGAGTGATTTCTGCCATATTTTTTGTACCAGTATGACAAATAGTTACAGTACAGTTTGTTTCTTTGCGGGCAAGCAAAAGACTAACAGGCTTTCCAACAATATTTGAACGACCGATTACAACTGCGTGCTTACCGCTTGTTTCGATTCCCATTTTTTCAAGAAGAACAATAATTCCATGTGGTGTACAAGGCAAGAAAGCCTTTTTACCGATCACAAGATTTCCAACATTCATCGGATGGAATCCATCTACATCTTTTTCAGGTTTGATTGCCAAAAGAACTTTTTCTTCGTTGATGTGCTTTGGAAGTGGCAGCTGAACAAGAATACCGTGAACAGAAGAGTCATTATTCAAATCATCGATAATCTTTAAGAGTTCAGCTTCTGTTGTTGTTTCTGGCAAATGCATACTGCGATCTGCCATTCCAACTTCTGCAAGAGCTTTCTGTTTTCCAGTAACATAAGATACGCTCGCAGGATTTTCTCCAACAAGGATAACTGCAAGACAAGGAGTAATTCCTTTTGCCTTTAAATCTGAAACCTTCTCTGCAACTTCTCCTCTTACCTGTGCAGCAATTGCTTTACCGTCAATTATCTGTGCGCTCATTTGTTACCTTCCATGCCTTTGATTGTTATATTATTGTAAAAAGCCTATAAAAAATGTATATTCAATATATTGTTTTTTTAAATTATTTTCTATATATATTGAAAAAACGTGAGGATTTTAATGAAACGCTTTCTTATTTCAATAAGCATCTTACTGATTTCTATCTGTCCTATTTTTGCCCAGTCAGAAGAAGAACCAGCCGCTCCAGCAGAAAATTTCAGCTACGCACAAAATGACAAAGGCGACCAGTTTATCAAAATTGGAGTAATGCCTAACTTTCCATTAAATTTTGAAGACAAACTTTACATCGGTGGTGCAGTACAGCTCGGTTACTACCGCTTCTTAAATACATGGTTTGCAGTTGGCGGAGAATTAATGGCCGGCTACAACCTTACCCTTGGAAGCAACATCTTTACCTTTGTTCCAATCACTGGTGGAGTTATGTTCCAGCCAAGCATCTGGAAGTTTGAATTTCCTGTTACCCTTTCAACAGGTATGACCTTCCGAACTTACAACAACAAAAAACGATTCCCTGACCCGGTTTTCAAAGCAGAAGCAGGAGCCTTTTTCCGTATCGCAGAAAGCTGGTCTTTTGGTCTTAGCGGAGAATTTTTGTATCTTCCTGAATGGTGGTACAAAGATACCAGCAACAATATGATTTTTCAGAACGAAAACGGATTATTCGTTCAGGCTACAATCTCTGCCCGCTACCACTTTTAATTTACAAGGAAGTTCAAATGAAAAAGATTTTATATACAATTTTTACTTCAGTTTTAATTTCACTTAGCTTCACAAGCTGTTTTGACCCTATTTTTTCTAACATCAGAAAAGAAGTTCCTCTTAACGAAGCCTCAATCAGCGGATTTATCAATAAAACCGTCCGTGTCGGAAGCGGCGACAATGAATACATGTTCCTTGAAAACGGTCTTTTATATTGCAAAAAGATAGCTACAACAGAAGAAGAAGCATCAGATTTGCACCAGCAGGGAAAATGGACTTTATTAAACTGCTTTGGAGAAGTTAAATACAACTACTACGCAACAGAAGAAGATAATTTCTTTACAGGCTTGCATATCTACAACCTTGCATCAGACGAAAATTATCTTTACGCCATCGGTTATACACCAACTCAGAATGATACAGAAGGTGTAAACCTCCCGGACAAGATTAAGGTTTACTGCCTTGCAAAATCTTTTATTCCAGACGGAATGAACACAAGAGATAACTGGAAAGAAGTTACAGCTATCAACACCGCAATTGCAGATTACGTCACAGAATGCAAAAACAGTTCTACATGGCCTGTTACTAAATATTTCTTAAAAAACCTCAGCATCGCACTCTTCTCTACAGAAGATAAAGACACAGAATCAAACCGCGAAGCTTATATCCGTATCGGCGGAGGCTACAACCGCACAACAAGCGAGCAGATTAGTACAACCTACAACTACTGGAGCGGAACAGAAAATCAGACAGGTAAAATCTATAAGTTGAACGGCGTCTCTGGAGAAAGTCTCTTGGCTACTGTTTCAAAAGACGACAACTCCAAAACAAAGACATTAGGTCAGCCATCAATCGATACTGTAAGTGCAGTAAAATTTAACGGAACAACCTACTTCTTTGACCGCCTTGTTTCAGGTAAATACGAAAGCTTTGACGAC
>JAFNQK010000297.1 GCA_017386165.1 Treponema sp. | reverse complement strand
GAACGGAAAACAAGAGGTTTTGATTCCCTTAAATCTGTTTTATTTAATGCGACTACAAGATGGTCAGAATATTTTGCGGCAAGCTGAGCATTCATTTCTTCTTCGCTGCCAGGCTCCCGGGTTGTATCGAGAATGTACAGAATACAATCGCTGTCCTTGAGCTGCTCTTCGGTAACATTTTTGAGGCGGAGATTAAGCTTTTTTTCTGATTCGTGATAACCAGGGGTATCAACAAAAACCAGCTGTCCAAGAGAAGTATTTACAATCCCACGGATTGCATTGCGGGTTGTCTGAGGAATTGGAGAAACAATACTTACAGGCTCCTGGCATGCCGTATTCATAAAGGTTGATTTTCCACTTGAAGGACGGCCCAAAATTGCTACGAGGGCTGTTTTTTCGCCGATACCGAGATCGTTCTGATTTTCTACAGATTTATTTTCGTTCATGGTTTTAAGGTAGCAGATTTTTAGAGCATTGGGTAGAGCCTTTGCTTTTCCTTTGTTTTTCGCTAGAATAAAGGCATGAAAACAATCATTCAAGACTTAAATGAAATTGTAATTGCCGGAGTAAAAAAAGCTTTTGGCACAGACCTGGATAATTCAAAAGAATACGTTACAGAAACTAACAACGAGAATTTTGGAGACTATCAGTCAAACGTTTCTTTCACCCTTTCTAAAATGCTTCACAAAGCGCCGATGGATGCGGCACAAGCCCTGGAACCTGCACTGGAAGGCGGTTCAATCATCGAAAAAATGGAAGTTGTAAAACCCGGTTTTATCAATTTCTTTATTTCAAAAGAATATTTATGTTCAAAAATCAAAGAAGTTGACTGCGACAGCGAACTAGGTATCCCAAATACAGGAAAAAATGAAAAAATCATCGTAGACTACTCTTCTCCTAACATTGCAAAAGAAATGCATGTAGGTCACCTGCGCTCGACAATCATTGGAGACTCTATCGTACGCACCTACAAACAGCTGGGATACGATGTAATCAAGCAGAACCATATCGGTGACTGGGGAACACAGTTCGGTATGCTCATTGAACACCTTATCGACCTTGGATGGAAAGATTCTAACGAACACACAATCAGCGACTTGAACGCACTTTATAAGGAATCAAAGGTAAAATTTGATTCTGACCCTGACTTTGCAGAAAGAAGTCATCTCCGCGTTGTAAAAATCCAGAGCGGCGACAAAGAATCCATCGATCTCTGGAAAGCCCTCACAGACGAATCAAAAAAGCACTTTGGATGGATGTACCAGCGCATGGGCGTTCTCTTAAACGACGACGACTACTGCGGAGAAAGCTTTTACAACGACAAGCTCAATGCTGTTGCAGACCGCCTCTTAAGCGAAGGCAAAGCTAAAATGAGCAACGGTGCTGTTTGTCTCTTTCCAACAGGTTTCCAGGGACGCGATGGAGAACCTGTTCCTCTTATCTTGAAAAAGAGCGACGGCGGTTTTGGATACGACGCAACTGATGTTACAGCCCTTGAATACCGTGCCCACACTCTCAATGCTAAAAAAATCATTTATGTAACTGACACAAGACAGAAGATGCACTTTAGCATGCTTTTCCAGGCAGCCAGAGATGCGCAGTTATGCGATGACAATGTAGAATTGACTCATGTTTCATTCGGTTCTGTTCTCGGACAAGACGGAAAACCATTCAAAACCCGAAGCGGTGAAACAGTTACTCTTTCAAGCCTCCTAGATGAAGCAGAAGAAAGAGCAAAAGAAATAATTCTTGCTAAAAATCCAGAAGCAAGCGGTGATGCTCTTGCAGAATCTGCCCGAGCAATCGGAATCAGTGCCATCAAGTACGCAGACCTTTCCTGCGACCGCATCAAGGACTATGTATTCAACTGGGAAAGAATGCTCGCATTTGACGGAAATACCGCTCCATACATCCAGAATGCATACGTACGCTGCAAGGCTCTCGTAAACAAAGGCGAAGCACAGGGCAAAAAAGCAGAATTCCACGCATTAACAAACGATGACGAAAAACGACTTGCAAAAAAATGTATGGCAATCGGAACAGTAGTTCAGCAGGCCGCAAAAACCTACGAACCACACCGCCTCTGCACATACCTTTACGATTTGGCATCAAGCTATCACTCTTTCTACGAAAAGAATCCTGTTCTTTCTGAAAAAGACAAAGGCATTCTCGAAACACGACTTGCCCTTTCAAATCTCGTAAGCAAAGTTCTTGCAAAAGGAATGTACATTCTCGGAGTTTCTGTAGTAGAAAAAATGTAAAACGGTCGGTGTTAAAGGCTCATTTCTTCAAGAAAGTCTATTTCTACCATACCAAGTGGCAGAATCAAAAGATTTGTGTAATCATCACGATGAGCCTTTAATACTCCGTATGCATTATCCACAAGAGCAGTAATTGAAGGATCCAGTTCATTCTTTTCTACCATATCATGAAGAATCTTAAACAGCTGCTCTTCTGTCATTTCATCTTTATAAGAACGGCGATCCACCAGCGCACTCAAAACATCTGCAACCTGAACAATTCTTTCTATCATGGACAAATCTTTTTCTGACAAACCGTGAGGATATCCGGTTCCATTTAACTTTTCATGATGACGGTAGGCCATTTTTGCAATAACCGGATCAACAATATCGCTGATCATTTCTTCTGTTTTTGAAACATGAGTCTGAATAACCCGATATTCCCATTTACGCAATTTTCCCGGATATTCAAGGATTCCCTGAGGAACAGCGATTTTTCCCACATCATGAAGAACTCCGGCGGTAAAAAGGGCGTTCAGTTCATTTTCATTACAACCATAAAATTTACCGATAGAACAGGCATAGCCCGCAGTATGAATCGTGTGCCAGACTGTTACGGAACTCTTAAAATCGAGAATAGAAACAAGAGTCTTGAAAAACATATTAGTCTGTTCTTTTGAGCACTCAAAAGTCTGATAGATTTTTTCAAGTTCTTTTGCACATGGAGGAACCGAATTAGAATCACCTGGTTCTCCTGCTACAAGCATTTTGGTTACTGAGCCATCTTTATCGAGTTCTCGGTAGAAATCCACATATTCCATGTTGAAATTAGTGATTCCATAAAACTCCAGGTCTTTTTGAGAGTTTACAGAACCGCCAGAAAGCAAAAGCTTTACAATTCGTTCTGCCACAAAAACAAGAGAACCGTACTCCATAAAACGATTCATCGAAGCAATTTTTTTGTCATATCTTGTATTAAAGAAAAGATAAGCCTGAGCGATATCACTCAAAGGTGTCATGTTCTTAACCCAGGCATAGGTATAAAGATAACGCTCTCTAACCAGATTCGGTGGCATGTCATCGTAATCAACGGGGCGTTCAATGGAAAAATGATAATCGCCAACATTTCTAAAAAGTCCGAGAAGAACTGCATCCCGAATATTTATATTTCTGTCTGGAGAAAGTTTTTTGCTGAAAAGATAAGAAAGATATGCAATTTTTACAGTATATCCAGCATAAAAACGATTACACTCTATCAACATACGCTGAATTAGTGTAAAAATCTGTCCGCAATTTAACTGCTGCTGAGGAATAAATTCTTTTCTGCATTCAAACGCTGGATCCAACTCTTGCATATATATCAGAATTTTATTTTAACACCGGAAGGATGAAAAGACTAGAAAAAAAAACACCGGCCACCTTGGAGTATCTCCTAAAATGACCGGTGTGTTCACACAAGTTTAGGTGTGATTAGGAAAGACTATACCAATCCCTGTGCAATCATAGCGTTTGCAACCTTAACGAAACCAGCAATGTTAGCGCCTGCTACGTAGTTTACAAAGTTACCGTCTTTTGCACCGAACTTAACAGCTGTGTTGTAAGCATTGTCGTGGATGTTGATCATGATGTTGTGGAGTTTTTCATCAACTTCTTCTGCAGACCAAGAAAGGCGTTCTGAGTTCTGGCTCATTTCGAGACCAGATGTAGCTACACCACCAGCGTTAGAAGCTTTTCCTGGAGCGTAAAGGATTTTTGCTGCAAGGAACTTGTTAACTGCATCGATGTTAGAAGGCATGTTTGCACCTTCAGCAACAAGTTTACAACCGTTGTCCAAAAGTTTCTGAGCATCTTCGCCAAGAAGTTCGTTCTGTGTAGCACATGGGAATGCACAGTCACATTTAACTTCCCAAACTTTTTTGCCTTCAAAGTATTTAGCAGATGGGAACTGCTTAGCATATTCTGAGATACGACCACGGCGAACACCCTTGAGTTCTTTAACCCAGTCAAGTTTTTCCTGAGTAATGCCGTCTGCATCGTAGATGTATCCGTTAGAATCAGAAAGTGTTACAACTTTTGCACCAAGCTGAAGAAGCTTCTGAGCTGCATAAGTAGCAACGTTTCCTGAACCAGATACAACACAAGTCTTACCTTTGAAGTTGTCTCCAACTTTCTTGAGCATTTCCTGTGCAAAGTAGATAAGACCGTAACCAGTAGCTTCTGTACGAATCAAAGAACCACCGAATGTAAGACCTTTACCAGTCAAAACT
>JAFNQK010000296.1 GCA_017386165.1 Treponema sp. | reverse complement strand
CTAAAACTTGCACAGATTTATTCTCGCAGGGTTGAATGGCTTTTAAGTGGTGATGACGGGGAGGATTCTTTTATAAAAAGATTAAAGGAAGAACTAGAAGAAAACAGAAAGAATCCCGAATTAATAGAGCCCCAATTAAAAAAATGTCCTCTCTGCAAAAACTTTAACGGCACGACATGTAAGCATCGTTTTGATTTATCATACAGGTATGTCGATAATCCCGAATGGGAAGAAATTGACAGAAAGAGCTACGAGAAGAGACTGACGGACGCTTCAGAGTGCTGTGATTTTGAAGAGATAAAACAATGAGCTTCAAGAATAAACTTGACCTGAAAATAACTTCCCTCATAAAAATGTAATACACTTCAAATAGTTCGCTATGAAAAGTGTAACAAAGCCTTGAAACTTCCCTCATAAAAGTGTAATACTTTTGGCAGGGAGATTTGTTATGGAACGAACTTCTCAAAATATGCCTTCGCTTTAAACCGTGTGCTTCTAAATTTGTCCTTCCACAAGCGAAAAGGTGGCGCAAATATGGGAATTGATATATGTTATTTTTTAGATCACGATTTATCATTGAATAATCATGAGCGTTTGTGTGAGGAGTTACGCAAGCGGGTGAATGACAAAGAAGTAATTTTTCATGATTGTGACACGGAACAGGCGGAATATAGTGGTCCTAAAATGAATGTATGGCATGTTAATTTTTATAAAGCAGATAAATCGATTCTTTTTGATGATGAGATTCATTTATTTTTTAATAATGGAACTTTCGATTGCACAATAGAACTTTATAAAGGTGCGGCATTCCTTGTAGATTTGAATATAGACGGAGAGAATCCGTTTAATTATCTTCGTTGGAATCACATGATAGATTTATTCAGGGATGAAGCTGAAAAAGGAAAAGAATGGAAAAATCTGCTGCTTAATGTTTGCAATCAGTATATAGTCCCAATCCTGCACTCAAAAAAAATCCTTCTTACTGCGGACAGCTCCAGCTTTCGTCATGAAACACTGGGCGGTGAATATCTGATGGAAAAAAACATGACGATTGAAGAGGCTCTGGAAATGAACAATTCTTTCTCCCCTCCATGTAAGGTATGGAGAAATGAAGAGGCTTTCGGCAGAGCACAGGAAGACTATTGGGATGACGGGGACGATTTTATAGGATCATTCTTTATTTTTGATTTTCCTGCTCAGGGTAGCATAACAAAACTTCCCTCATAAAAATATATATTGCTTGTATTCTCCCTACCCTTTCAAAATCCTACGGGCGGCCTTTGCGACTTCTTTCTTAAGCTCCGGGGGATTCAGGATTTTCGCTTCTCCTGCAAAGCTCAGCACCCATGACACGGTATGCCCCAGCTGATTGGTCTTGAACGAGAGGTATACGCTGCCGTCGGCATTTTCCCGCAAAATCTGATCCTTGTGCCAGATTCTCTCGCTCACAAAAGTCTTTAGCTGGCGTTCAAATTCAATTTCAACCGTAAAGGTTTGGGCGCTGCTGGTCCAGACTCCCATCTCGGGGTCAATGTGGTTTTCAAGCTTAAAATCCTTGGGGAGGGAAAAGCTCTTTTCAGTAATCTTACAATTTCGGATTCGGGGCATTGCATAGGTTCGGATTTTATTTGACGAGTGGGAATAGCCCAAAAGATACCAGCTCCCCTTTTGGCAGATGATGTGGTAGGGGTCGAATTCCCGCGTTTCGTAGTCGGCTGATGTGGCGGTCTTGTATTCCATCGTGAGCGTGCGATGAAGTTTTGTTGCGCGAAGGACGTTTTCAAATACGCCCTCTTCAAGCCGCGTGATAGGATCCGAGATGAAGTGAACCTCGTTGTTGATTAGCGAGGAATCCACAGAGATTGAGTCGGGCAGCATTTCAAGGAGCTTGTGCATGAGCCCCCGGTATGCACCTTCCAGCGGAGTGTTCTTGTACTGGTCCAGCAAGGGCAGAATCGTGGAGAGGGTCAGAAGCTCACCTTCCGCCAGCATCACCTGTGGCATAAAATAAGTCTTGTCCGTGTAAAAATATCCGTTCCTCTTAAAGTCAAATTCCACCGGCGCCTTGTAAGTGCCCTTCAGGATGTCCATGTAGCGCAGAAAAGTGCTCCGGCTAATCGTCCATCCCATCTTTTTGTTCATGGAAGACGCGTTGGGAAATTCCCCGTTCCGTATCGCCTTGTCAATTTCCATTATGTAGGCCAGAATGTGGGGTGACTCGTGCTTTTTATTTGCCATTTTCGTGCCTCCTATGATTTCTAAAGGAACAATGCCATGTAGTGGGGGATCGTGATTTTTTTTCCGACTTTTCCTACGTTGCCGTTCATTATTTTATATCCTTTTTCAATCTCGTCCTTTTTGAGGAGAGCGTCCAAAGAAGACGTTTCACCCTTGTGGCTTTTTACCTCAATGGGAACTACTGCGGAATTTTTTTCCAGAAGGAATTCAACTTCAGAGCTTGAGTCATCGCGCTTGAAATAATGGAGGGGAATGTCTTTTTTAAGGAGAAAGTCAGCAATCAGGTTCTCGTAAATTCCACCCTTGACAGGTCCTGTTAGGGTATCGTTTACAATAGCGGCTTTCATTTCGTAGCCGAACATGGCAATTAAAAGTCCTATGTCGTTTGTGTAAATTCTAAATTGTTCCTGCCTAACATACGCAGCAAGCGGAAACTGCGGAGGAACTACATTAAAGCAGTAGCGGACTATGTTTGAGTCACGGAGCCAATCCAGGGAGTTCGCATACTTTCGCGCAGTGCCTCCGTTTTCCACAATTCCATATTGAAACTTTGTGTTCTCTTTTGCAAGTTGCCGCGGAATGGAAAGATAACAGTTGCGTGCCTTTGGCTTATCTCTTGTTGGAGCGTATTTTGCAATGTCGTTCAAATATGCGTCAAGAATCATCATCTGCGTTTTGTGAACTTCATTGTAATTGTTTGTCTCAAGGAAGGAATTTACGACGGCAGGCATTCCTCCAACGACCATATACTCCCGTAGAATCTGCTGCATTTTTTCGTTTATGGATTTTTCAACAGGAATGAATTCGTCAAAATGATTTTTCAAATCCGCAATCACGTCTTCGCCAATTCCCTTTGCCCAGAGGAATTCTTCAAAGTCAAGTGAATGCATTTCTACCTGCCGTTCATAGCCTACCGGAAAAGAAGAGACTTCCCTATAATTTAGGCCGAGTAGAGAACCGCTTGCAATTATGTCAAAGCGACCGTCCTGTGCCCAAAATTTAAGGGAAGAACGTGCCTGTGGACAAGATTGAATTTCATCAAAGAAAAGAAGTGTTTTCCCGGGATTAAAGGACACGCCTTCTTTAAAGAGAGAAATCTTCCGAATCAATTCATCAACCGAAAGGTTTCCTTCAAAAGCCACCTTAACTTCCGGTGATTCTTCAAAATTAATTTCGATATACTGCTCATAGTTTGCCTTTCCGAACTCGCGGATTATAAAAGACTTTCCGATTTGCCGCGCCCCTTTGACTAAAAGGCATTCATTTTTTTTTGAGGACTTCCACTCCGTTAAGTAAGAATAAAATTTTCTCCTGAGCATACACACATTTTACATATTTTTAGGCCATTTTTCAACAAGAAAGTGCATATTTTTAGAAGCTTTTTCGTAAGCATTTGCACATTTTTAGGTAGCAAACAATTCTTTATCCTGCTTCATTTCCTGCTACACCCCTTGATTTATAATGGTGATAGAAGTAGAGGGAAAAATCCAGAAGAGGAGGAAGATTATGGACAAGCAGATTTTGATTAAGGCGGCAGAGGCCTGGTTTGAATTCAGCAAGAGCAGAACCGGCCAGATTGATTTTGTTGGAAAAGTGGCGGAGACGCTAGGGGAAGATGAACTTTTGAAAGGGGACTATCAGAAAATCGCTTCCAGTGCATATTTTACTCCAAGCTATTACATCTATTTGCAGGAAGGGGAAAACGCAAATCCTTTTGTCTATGTCGCAGGCGATGTTGACGTTTCCGATTCCGACACCTTTGATTTTCTTGTTCACATCGGACCGCTCCTTGCCGCAGTGGACACAAAGGATTCCCTTTTGGCGGGTGAGCTCTATCTTCGCCGCAGATCAGTATTTGAGAAATTCCCCCAGCTGTCTTCATTCATTATGGAAGATCTTTGTGCGGAAATTCTTTTTTCACTCTGCTACGGAGAAATGCAGAATGTTGAGCCAGATTCAATTCCCCTTTTGTTCAACTCGGCAAAAAAGAAGCTGAACTTTGATTCAAGCCGTGAGACTTTGGACCAAGCCTTTATGCGCTACCTTAAGGACAATGCGGTGACTCTAACGCTTCCGCTGGTTGGAACTAGCTTCTACAATTGGGAAGACGAAATGTGCCCCTACGTTCTGGAAAAACTCTGCGACAACCTGAGCGCGGAAAATCTTCTTGGAGATGCTGGAAAAATCCGCAGGGCAAAGCATGACTTTTACCAAAGTCTCGAATGTGCGGTACAGGCTGAACCCTACAATCCCCACGACCGCAACGCAATCATCGTGTGCATTGAAAATCCTGAAGCCAAAATCAGCGGAAATCCGGGGCTTGAAAAAGCCGGTCACATCCGGGCCCTTGCCGCAAAAATCATCCGCGAGGCAAAGCCAAAAAAGATGAGCTACGGCGGTCATCTTGCAAGCCTTGCTGATGGCCAGATTATTGTTGAACTAAAAGTCTAGAGGTGGAAGAATGAATAAGGATTGTATCATCTTGCACATTCCCCATTCATCTCTTACCGTTCCTGAAGAGGCTTTACATCAATATGATGCGGGCTTTCTTCAGGAAGAACTTCTCCTTCTGACAGATCGTTATACAGATGAACTGTTCGCCCTACCGTACACTTCAATTGTTTTTCCATATTCAAGATTGTTCTGTGATGTTGAACGCTTTAGGGACGATGCTCAGGAAGAAATGTCACAGAAAGGAATGGGTACAATCTACACCAGGACCCATGACAACATTGAATATAGAAAAGTTACATCGGAAGAAAAGAGAAAGATCTTAAGCGCATATTACGATGCCCATCATCAAAAGTTCGAAAAACTCGTGGATGAAAAATTAAACGAATACGGTGAGGCACTGATTATCGACTGCCATTCTTTTAATCCTTATCCCCTTCCACATGAAAAGGACAAAACTCAACGGCCTGATATCTGCATTGGCCTTGATGAATTCCATACAGATACAAAACTCGCTTTTTATCTTAAAGATTCTTTTGAACGCAAAAAGTATTCGGTAAAAATAAATTCCCCTTTCCAGGGAAGCATTGTACCATTAAAATATTATAGAAGAAACAAAAATGTTAGTTCAGTCATGATTGAATTAAACAGAAAGCTGTACATGAACAGACTGGGCAAAAAGACGGAAATTTTTCAGAAGCTCAAAGATGATCTAGAGGAAATATTTTTAGGAGGCTTATATGTTTACAGTAATTGTTGAAAAAGCAGCTAGTTTTAATAGTAAAGAAATCTTCACCTTAGAGCGCGGAGATAAATCAGCGTCAGTTACACATGAAGCTGTCGCAGACTTTGGAGAAAAAGCAAAAACTGCGACCAAAAAGTTTCCGCTAACGGATTCTAAAAAAATCTTTGATGCATTTGCAGCCCTAGACTTCTCAAAAATTTTCAAAGAAAGCGGCGAATTAATTGGCTGTGACGGCTGGACTTTAAGATGCACATTACGAAACGGCACAAACGAATTGGCAGTTGAACTTTGGTGTCCATGTGAAGATGTTTCAAAACCAGAAACAACAAAACTAATAAAAGCTTGCGAATTAGTAGGAGCATTTTTTCAAAAGGAAAACTTATGAAACTACATCTAGACATGGATGGCAGGCTAGTTGATTTTTTTCTCAGGTAAACAAATACGGGTGCTGGCGGGAGGACAAAAAAATAAGATTACCTTTCTAGGAAATTCTATTGTATAATGATAATCACATTTGGAGATTAAATATGAACGTTTACATCTTACGCTGGAATCCGGCAATTTCGTCTTATAAAATGCAGACACATCTGGATATCGTTTCTCATGTCAAAAAGGGAGAATATCCTGATTATTTCGACTGGTCGGTCCGTGAGTGGGAAGAACTCAGGCCAAATGACATGTTCATTCTTCTACAGGTTGGAACAGACAACGATGGAATTGCCATGGTCGGCAAGTTTGTTACAGAAGCCTACGAAGATGAAAGTTGGCGTAAGGATGGAAAAACCTATCACTATGCAGATATGGAAATTTTCGATGCCTTTGATCTTTCAAAGGAAGCTAAAATGCGTGCCGAAAACTTTGAAAAAGACATTCATATAAAATGGCACGGCGGTCATTCAGGAGAATTGCTAGACAAGGAAATAGCCGCATCCCTAATAGAAAAAATCAAGCAGGCTAACAAAGATGATGAGCGTTGGAAAGGAAATGCATTCGAAGATTTTATCAACAGGCCAATAACATATCTCGATGAGAATTAATCCCATAGAAGAATAAAAGTGTGGTACAATGGAAGGAGGAATGATAGACAATGAATGAATTATCATTTGTCACTGAACATGTTACATATGATGCGGGATTCGAAGTCGCTGATTACACAGGTTATTTCTTTGTTATTGATGGCAGGAAATTAGACTTTGGTGATGGCTATAGACCAGCATCGAAATATGAAATTTTAGCTGATTCAATTATTGATAAATTCTATAAGCGGATTATCTTTAATTCATGTAGTTGCGGTGAGTGGGAATGTGATTGTTGCTATGCAAAAGAAGTAATTGACGGCAATGTAGTAAGATGGGAATTGTTTGTAGGTGAAACAAAAGATATCCAGAGATATTTTGAGTTTGAAAAAACACACTATGATTTTGTTATGAAAGAAATACGAAGAACTGCATTGGATGAAATGAATCTGGCTATAAAAATCTATTATGAAAATAGTGATACTTCGATTTGGGATTTTAATAGCGAAAATGAAATTTATGACCTTATAAAAAACCAATCCAAAGAAGGATATTTACATATAAAAGGTTATGAAAACTTAAAAACTGGTGAATATTACGATGCAAAAAATATATAATAAAATAGAAAAGAATAGTTCCCCTATGCCCCACGACCTAACCCGATTCAAAAAAGCCCAGGAACTCGATTACGAAACTGCCCTTGCCGAAATCCGTAGCGGACAAAAACAGAGCCACTGGATGTGGTACATCTTTCCCCAGCTGGATGGCTTGGGATTCAGCGAGATTTCACACCATTACGGAATCAAAGGAATAGAAGAAGCACGCGCCTACCTTGCAGACGATTTGCTACGCTCGCATCTGGTGGAAATTTCTGAAAGTCTTCTTGCCCTTGAATCAAACAACGCCACACAGGTGATGGGCCACCCCGACGACTTAAAGCTAAAATCTTCCATGACCCTCTTTTTGCTTGCAGCCGAATGCGATTCAAAATATGAAAAAGAAGCTCAAGTGTTCAAGTCCGTGCTGAAGAAATTTTTTGCCGGCGAGATGGACAAACAGACGGTGGAGATGACGCGGAAAAAACTTCAATGATGAGAAAGTCGGCCTGATAATCAGTGAATTAAAAAATATCCCGACCAGTAGAGCATATTCCACATTTTTGCTATAATTGCCCATCTCTTAAATAGGAAAACAAAATAAATCCAGATACTGCTTTTGATTTGTTACGGAAATATGTGCACGGTGAGACTTTGCTTGGGCATTGTAAAACTGTGGGCTTTGCAATGCGAACAAGGCACGGGGAAATAAAATGTTAAATCAGTTTTCAAGAACGGAATTAATTATTGGCAAAGAGGCGATGGGGATTTTGAATAGTGCCCGCGTCGCTGTTTTTGGAATCGGTGGAGTTGGCGGATATACGGTTGAGGCCCTTGTCCGCTCGGGGATTCAGCATATTGATCTTGTTGATGATGATAAAGTCTGCCTCACAAATTTGAACAGGCAGATTATTGCCACCCGCTCGACTGTTGGAAAATATAAGGTCGACGTGATGAAAGAGCGCATTCTTGACATCAATCCTGAAGCGGAGGTGAACGTCCACAAGTGCTTTTATCTTCCCGAAACCCGCAGTCAGTTTGACTTTACAAAATATGATTATGTGGTGGATGCAGTTGATACAGTCACAGCAAAAATCAACCTAATTATGCAGGCAAAGGAAGCCGGAACTAAAATCATCTCTAGCATGGGAGCCGGAAACAAAATGGACCCGACCCAGTTCAAAGTGGCGGATATATCAGAGACTTCTGTTTGCCCCCTTGCACGTGTGATGAGGCAGGAATGTAAAAAGCGCGGGATAAAAAACGT
>JAFNQK010000029.1 GCA_017386165.1 Treponema sp. | reverse complement strand
TCTTCATGTTCTTAAATTCTGAGACAGAACCATCTTCATTATCAAAAGTAAGATTCACATTTTCATAATTTGAAACTACATGACGATTTGTAACAATATACGGCTTTCCGTCTGATGCATACCAGATAAAACCGGAACCGAAGGTTCCTTTTAAGAAGGAATTTATATAGCCCGAATAATAAGTATAACCATGCTGAGCAAGAGAACTTTTGAGCTCTTCAAGGAAAGTCTTATTTTCTTCAGAAAGATTTCCCCGAACTACACATACATAATCACGCAAAGACTGGGCATACAAGCCGCTTGATACAAGAAATAAAACAAATAACGATAATAATTTTTTAGAAAAGCCTTTCAAAATACACTCCTGACTACAGTCTATCAATTTTTTCAGCAAAAGTCACGCACCAGCATGCAGGCACCTTCAACCATTGCTTTGTGTTCTTCCGGAGCAATGCGTGCGTAAAGACTATCTGGAGTATCATCCGGCATTACAGGAACTTTTTTCTGGATAAGGATTTTTCCGCCATCGCATTCACCGTTTACAAGATGAATTGTACAGCCGCTTTCTTTTTCCCCGGCTGCAAGAACGGCTTCATGTACATGATGCCCCCACATTCCGACCCCGCCAAACTTTGGCAAAAGAGCCGGATGAAGGTTTATAATTTTATCTGAATATTTTTCAATGATTTTTCCGCTTAAAACGGTAAGCCAGCCGGCCTGAACAATTCCTTCAACGCCGTTTTCGCAGCAAAGCTCAAGCACCCGGTCACTTACCGCAGTGCGTTTTTCGTCCCGGCTTGCCTTCTGGGCAGCTTCTTTTCCCATAACTGCATAAGGGCTTGTAACTGCAGTTTTTATTCCTGCCTTAGAAGCCCTTTCCAGTGCAAAGGCATCCTTATGGTCACTTATAACTATCGCAATAGAATAGGGACAATCTGCCTGCTCTTTTTCATAATCAATCAGAGCCTGAAGATTTGTTCCGCCGCCACTAACTAAAACTGCTATTTTTTTCATTTCTTTCCTCTTTCAAACAAAAAAACCACAGAAAACTCAGTCCGTTTATCTGTGGTTATCATATCAACTTACAAGTAATTACTCTTAGTCAACAAACAATACCTTTTCAGCCTGTGTTTCAGCCTTGCCTTCTGCATAAGCTACACGACCAATCTTGTATGCCTTCATATCAGGACAATCGTCACGGTGATATTTAGAAGCATTCTTGTTGAACATTTCAAGAATTGCATCTGCATCCTTTGCCTTAACTGCAAGAACAAAACCAATACCCATATTGAAAGTATTGTAAATAGTGTTAAGGTCTGCACCACGCTTGATAAGTTCACCAAATACAGGTGGAATATCCCAGCTAGAACGCTGAATAACAGAAATCAACTGCTTTTTACCTTCTTTTGCTTTTGGATACATACGAGGAATATTTTCATAGAATCCACCGCCAGTTACGTGAACCATACCGTGGATTGATTTTTTATATTTAGAAAGAACTTCCATTACAGGTTTTACATAAATACGAGTTGGTGTAAGGAGAACTTCACCGATTGTCTTTCCAGTTTCTTTTCCATTCATAAGGAATGGATCGTTGAGATTAGGAACAAGTTTACGAACAAGGCTGAAACCGTTTGAGTGTACACCAGTAGAAGAAAGACCGATAAGAACATCGCCTTCTACAATATCCTGACCAGTGATCATGTCGTTCTTTTCTCCGACACCTACACCAAAACCAGCAAGGTCATATTTTCCTACATCGTAGAATCCTGGCATTTCAGCAGTTTCACCACCGAGCAATGCACAACCTGTCTGAACACATCCATCTGCAACACCCTTTACGAGGTCAGCTGCAACTTCAGCTTCAAGTTTTCCACAAGCTACATAATCAAGGAAGAACAAAGTCTGAACGCCGGAACAAAGAATGTCGTTAACGCTCATAGCAACACAGTCGATACCAACTGTATCATATTTTTTCATCTGGAATGCAATATCAAGCTTAGTACCAACACCATCAGTACCGCTTACCATTACAGGATTTTTGTATCCCTTTGGGATTTCAAACATTCCGTTAAAACTACCAAGACCTGTCAAAAGACCAGGAATTGCAGTACGTTTTGCATGTTCCTTGTACTTGTCTACAGCGCGGTAGCCTTCTTCAACATCTACACCAGATTCTTTGTAACTTGCCATCTGTGGCTCCTTAAAAAATAAGAATATTTGTAGTATAATGAAATAAAGTTGATTGGGGAATACTATAAACCTATCAAACTTAAAAAGAGGTAATTTTTATGGAAACAAAAAACATTTCAATTTGTGCATGTATAATTTTGGCATCATGTATTTTGTCATTTGGATTAGTGAATATTACTAAACAGAACCGTACAGTTACTGTCAGAGGACTTGCAGAAAAAGAAGTAGAAGCAGACCTTGCAATCTGGCCCTTATCTTTTTCTATCGGAAGCAATAATTTAAATTCTCTTCAGAATGAAATAATCGCAAAAACAAATGTAGCCGTTAAATTTTTAAAAGACCATTCTCTTTCAGAAGAAGACTACACCATCCAGGCTCCAAACATTACAGATTATTCTCTGGATCCTTACATCAATCACAACCAGATTTCCTATAATTATCTGGCAAAAGTTACAATTCTGGTAAGAACTTCCAAAGTTAATTCTGTAAAACAGGCTCAGGCAGACAGCTTAAAGCTTGCAAGCAATGGAATTACAGTTAGTCAGGACTATGACGCTCGGGTTACCTATGAATTTACTGCCCTTAATCAGATCAAACCGGAAATGATTGCCCTTGCTACAGAAAACGCAAGACAAGCCGCAGAACAGTTTGCCCACGATTCACACAGTAAGGTCGGAAAGATTAAAACTGCAACTCAAGGATTATTTAGTATTGATGATGCCGCTGTAGGGCTTGAAGAAAAGAAAAATGTACGAGTAGTAACTACTGTTGAATATATGTTGAAATAAAAGAAAGATTTTTCAAAAAAAAACTGCACTCCGTTCCTTTGTATTAATAATGGGAACAGGGTGCAGTTTTTTTTAATTAGAACTGAACTCCGGCTTCTACACCTTTCTGTGCATCATCTGCAAGTTTTTTGCGGAATGCCAAAAGTTTTTCTTTCAGTTCAGGATATTTAATAGATAAAATCTGAACAGCAAGATATCCTGCATTTTTTGCATTGCCGATTCCTACTGTTGCAACAGGAATCTGTGGTGGCATCTGAACAATTGAAAGAAGTGCATCCATTCCGCCAAGTCCGTTTGAACCTGTAGAAATACATTCAAGTGGAACGCCAATTACTGGTAATGTTGTAATACCAGCAATTACACCAGGAAGTGCAGCAGCCAAACCAGCGCCTGCAATAATTACTTCATAACCTTCCTGTTCACACTGTCGAACAGTTTTATGCAAAAGTTCACCAGCTCTGTGAGCAGAGATGATGAATGCCTTATACTCAACGCCGAATTCTTTTAATACATCGGCTGCCTTACTCATTTTTTCCGTATCGGATTTTGAACCAAAGAAAATTGCTACTTTCATAGAAAAAAATTAGCACAAAATAATATTTAGGGCAACAAGTTTTTCTCTTTTTATATAACCAGTCGGTTTTTCTAGTTGACTTTTAACAAAGAATGGCTTAGTTTAAATTATGGAGGCGCTTATGACTTTAGCATTAAAAAACACAGGGCGTAATGTTTTTGAAATTGGAGCTTTTGATGCCAAAACCTACTTTTCAGAATTACTTAGAAAAGTGCAGACAGGAGCTGTAATCAATATTTCTAAAAATGGAAAACCAGTAGCTGTCTTACAGGCTAAACAAGATGTTCAAAACAAGCAGGCACTTTTAGCACATCAACGGATTATCGACCGCTCAAAAAGACTTTCTAGCATGATTGACAACAATGTTACACCACTTACATCTTCTGATTTAAAGGAGCTCAAAAACGATGGAAGAAAATACTGATTTTCCGTGCTTTGTAGCAGATACATCTTTTATGGCAGCTTATCTGTTAAACGGTTTATGCAGCGACGAACTCTCAGGCTGCATAAAAGATGTAGAAAATGTAATCCAGAATAACGGACAGTTCTATGTACCTCCCCTGTTCTGGTACGAAATAGAAAATGTACTTTTGGTCAAAACAAGAAAATTAAAAAATGGCGAAGTAAAGATTTCAAAAACTGACGCAATGGATATCTTATACGATTTGCAATGCCTTCCTATTTATACCGATCCACAGCCGGATGCAGAAATAAGACAAAGAATTTTTGATCTTGCAGAAGAACATAATCTTTCTTATTACGATGCTTCTTATCTGGAACTTGCACATCGTTACAATCTCCCGCTTAAGACTTATGACGAGGCTTTACTAAAAGCAAGTAAATAAAAAAAGGCTGCTCCAAAAGAAGATTCTGGACAGCCTTTTATCATTAGCTTTAACTAAATCTTAGTTAAAAAATCCTTTTGCTTTCAAAAGTTCTGCGTTGAGGATACCACCCATTGCAGCACCGCGTTTTGTGTTGTGGCTCAAAGCAACAAACTTAACATCGAATACAGGACATTCGCGGAGACGACCGATTACACAAGCCATTCCCTTTTCTGTTTCGCGGTCACGGCGTGGCTGTGGACGGTTTTCTTCGTGGCGTACTACGATTGGATGAACCGGTGCGCTAGGAAGATTCAATTCCTGTGGAACAGAAGTAAAGCTTGTCCAAACCTTTTCGATTTCTTCGAGACTTGGCTTTTTGTCTTCTGGCAAATCGAATTCAAGAGATACAGTTGCTGTGTGTCCGTCGATTACAGGAACACGAGTACATGTTGCACTTACGAGAGGACCTGCAGCATTAACGATTTTTCCACCTTCAACTTTTCCAAGAATCTTGAGACATTCCTTTTCTGTCTTTTCTTCTTCACCGCCGATATATGGAACGATATTGTCAATCATGTCAAAAGACGGAACACCAGGATATCCTGCACCGCTTGTTGCCTGAAGTGTTGTAACGATCATGCGCTTTACAGGGTAGCCTGCCTGAATCAAAGCGTGAAGAGGCATCATATATGTCTGAAGTGAACAGTTAGGTTTTACAGCAATAAAGCCCTTGTCCCAGCCGTGGTGCTTTTTCTGTTCAGCAATTACGTCAAGGTGAGAGTAGTTGATTTCCGGAACCAGCATTGGAACATCTTCTGTCCAGCGGTTAGCAGATGCGTTACTTACAACAGGAATTCCTTCAGCGGCATAAGCTGCTTCCAGAGCCTTAATTTCATCTTTTCCCATTTCAAGGGCAGAGAATACGAACTGGCATTTTCCCAAAGCCTTTTTTTCGTCATTTGCATCTTCTACAATCAGATTTGCAACGCCGGCAGGAATTTCAGCTCCAATAAGCCAGCGGTTTTTTACAGCCTCGCAGTAAGGCTTTCCAGCCGAGCGAGGGCTTGCTGCAACGTAAGAAACTTCAAACCATGGATGGTTTTCCAAAAGCTTAATAT
>JAFNQK010000295.1 GCA_017386165.1 Treponema sp. | reverse complement strand
AATGACAGCACGCTTTGCAATGTGGCCAAAGGAGCTTTTGAACGAAATAGTTCACAAGATTGCAGAGCTGCCTTTTGTAGACGCCCTCTACTTTGACGCCACAAACAAACCACCTGCTACCTTCGGTTGGGAATAATTAAAATTGCCAGAAGGGCAATTTTAATTAGCGAGTTTTGCAGGCTTACTAAATAATTTCCAGAGGGTCCTTGCTGACGTCTGTGTGGTTTACAACTATGAAGGCGTTCAGAACGGGGTTGTCTTTTTCCTGAAGGGACAAAATGAGATAACGCGCTTTTGAATCAAAAAAGAGGCGCTTGTCTTCTTCGCTTGGGCGGCTGGGGCTTTCCGGATGCGAATGCCAGTTTCCGAGTGGAGTAAGACCTTTTGAGCGCATGTCTTTAATTGCCTTAAGTTGATCCTGCGGACTAATATTGAAATGCTCGTTTGAATGGTCTGTATTTTCCAGAAGATACACTTCTTCGATATGTTTTACACCATTCTCTTCGCGACCGGCGATGAGACCGCAGGCTTCTTCTGGAAGACAGCTTTTTGCGTGGGCTATAATTTTTTCGTAATCAGTTTTTTTAATTGTAATCATCTTACAAATCCTTACCGTGCTGGGCATCAGCACATTCCTGCTGCTCGTAATCAATCAGTTCTGTGATTGTTGGATTTTCGCCGCAGACCGGACACTTTCCGTTTGCAGGAGGAAGCTTGATTGAATGAAAATCATTATTAAGCGCATCGTAAGTCAAAAGGCGTCCAACAAGATTTTTTCCAACACCGGTAATATATTTTACGGCTTCCATTGCCTGAAGGCTTCCGATAACTCCACCCATTGCACCGATAACACCGGCCTGTTTACAGGTTGGAACGGCATCCTTTGGAGGAGGATCCTTAAATACACAGCGATAGCAGGGGCCCTGCCCCGGGATATAAGTCATAAGCTGGCCCTTAAAGCGGATGATTCCGGCATGACTGAAAGGCTTCTTTTCCATTACACAGGCATCGTTAATAAGAAACTTTGCAGGGAAGTTATCTGTGCCGTCAATTACAAAATCATAATCGCGGATAAGCTCGCGGATATTTGTTGAATCAACGAACATTCTGTAAGTATTAACTTTTACATCCGGGTTCATTGCTTCCATAGTTTCTTTTGCAGATTTTACTTTTGCCTTTCCGACATCTGCTGTGCTATGGATAATCTGGCGCTGCAAATTAGAAAGGTCTACATCATCTGCATCAACAATGCCGATGGTTCCAACTCCGGCTGCAGCAAGATACATTGCAACCGGCGCACCAAGTCCACCGGCTCCAATTATGAGCACCTTTGCCTCAAGAAGTTTTTTCTGACCTTTTACGCCGATTTCTTTAAGAATGATATGTCGCGAATATCTTTCAATCTGTTCATCTGTAAGAGCCATAATGCCTCCTCTGCGAGCTGCTTTTTAACAACCACCGCCCATAAAATAAAGAAACTCTACACTGTCGCCTTCTTTAAGAACTGTTGTTTCAATATCAGCTCTCTGAATAAATTCTTCATTAATGGAAACTGTAACATACTCTGGAGTTTCAACCTTTTCATTAACGATAAGTTCCGGGAGTGTGAGTCCATCCTTTACTTCTTTTTTTTCACCTGCTACTGTAATTGTCATTTTATTTACCTCTTTGTTTTTTATTTATTTGAATCTATCCAGTCTTTCAAAATATCGAAGGTCTGAAATCCATTTTTTCTATCTACCTCTAAACCATTCTTAAAAAGAATCAGAGTGGGACTGGAAGCAACGCCATATTTTTCTGCAACTTCCAGATCGAAATTTATATTCAGCTTAAAAAGCCTAACCTCATCGCCTTTCTCATCTTCTAAATCTCCAAGCACCGGATTAAGTTTTTTACACGGAATGCAGGAATCAGAATAAAAATCTACCAGCGCGAAGGGAGCGCTTTTTACAGTTGAATCAAAATTATCTTTATTCAATCTTTCTGACATGTATTTTTTTTACTCCTCGACTTTTTTTACATACATGGTATAAGTGCCGTCGTCATTTTTCTGAAGCTTGAGCACCTGCTGACCGTCGTCCTTCATGCTGCGAGGAACATTCTGAACAGGCTCCCCGTCGTTCATACGAACTGCGAGAATCTGACCAATTTCAAGCTCTTCTAAAGTTGCTTTTGCTTTTACAAAAGTGAGAGGACAAACCTTGTCTGTAATATCTACAAATTCATCATAATTAATTTCTGCCATGATATTCTCCTGATATTGTCTACTTACCTTCGTAAGCCTTGCGGATTGCGTTTCTGAAAGCCTCTTCTCCTACACGCTGCAAAGTGAATCTGAAACGCTCACTTGCTTTTGCATTTTCTTCGAACCAGTTGATTGCAGCATCTGTAACTCTAAAGAGAGTTTCTTTATCTTTGATGATTGGAACAATCTGTTCACCTGTATAAATCTTGTTGCCAAACAAACCACCAAAGCTGACGATATAACCAGGCTCGCCCTTCCAGGCATTTACCGGACAGGACTTTACACAGCGTCCGCAGTTATTACATTTATCTGCAACAAAGGAAACGCCTTTTTCTTCGTCAAAAAGAATTGCATTTTCACGGCAGGCTTTTTCGCAAACTCCACACTTAATACATTCTTCATTTGCAAGTTCAACAATCAAACCACCTTTAACACCAACATCATTTTCTTCTGCCTTAAGACAGTTGTTCAGGCAGCCTGTTACACCAAACTTAAATTTATGAGGAAGCTCTCGCCCAAAATAACGCTTATCCAGCTCAACTGCAATTCCGTAAGAATCTATACAACCGCTCGGACAGATTTCGCTACCCTGACAGGCTGTAACGGTTCGAACTCGGGGACCGCAGACACCGGGACGAACTCCGCCTTTTAAAAGCTCTGCCTTTACTTCTTCTATATCTTTAAAATCAATAAAAGGAATTTCCACTCCCTGACGGCTTGTCATATGCACGTAGCCTTTGCCATACTTTTCTGCTACCCTTGCAACTGTTGCAAGTCCTTCTGCAGTAAGATGCCCGCCAATAACACCAAGACGAAGAGAAAATTTTCCCTTCTGCTTCTGCCTCATGAATCCGCCTTTTTTTAATGCTCCATAATCAATTTCTGCCATGTTTAATTCTCCTGCTCTTCGTTTGCCACTTTTATTGCACTCTCAAAATCTTTTATCAAATCTTCTGCATCTTCAATGCCAACACTTACGCGGATTGTATCATCAAAAACTCCGGCCGCATTCATTTCTTCAACTGTGTTATGGAGATACAAGGTTGATGCCGGATAAATCGCAAGCGTTCTGACATCTCCAATATTTGATGCAACAAGACAGGTTTTAAGCGAATTAATAATTTTAAAGGCCTTTTCTTTAGAACCTGCCCTCAGCGTAAGTATTCCGCCGCCAAAGCCTTTAAGCTCTTCTTCTGCAAGCGCCTTATATTTATTACCTTCGAGTAAAGGATAATTCACCTTGATTCCTTTTAGTCTGCTCAAGGCCTCTGCGAGCTTTCTCGCATTGCTGCAGATTTTTTCCATACGGAGGCCAAGTGTTTCAAGTCCAATAATATTCAGATAGGCATTCAGCGGTGCAAGACAGCCCCCCATACTTGCCCAGCTGTCTTTTCGCAGACGGGCTATATATGAATAATTACCAAAGACCTTATAAGCCGCAAGTGCGGGAAACTTTTCGTAATCCCATTTAAATTTTCCTGAATCAATAACCACACCCGAAATACTGTCTGCAGAACCGTTAATATATTTTGATGAAGAATGAATTACAACATCGCAACCCAAATCAATCGGATTTACCAGATAAGGAGTTGCTGTAGTGTTATCTACCAGCAGAGGAATCTGCTTCGAATGTGCATAATCTGCAAGTTCCCGAATATTTATAATTTCCAGACTTGGATTAGAAATTGTTTCTGCAAAAATTGCTTTCACATTCGGATTATAAAGCTTATCAAGAGCAGCCGGTGTAAGTTCTGATGCATAGAGAACTTTTATTCCGAACTGTTTTAGTATAGAAAAAAGTTGAATTGTACCGCCATAAAGTCCTGCAGAAGAAATAATCTCATCACCAGAACTCAAAAAATTTAAGAGTGCAATAGTAATAGCAAACATTCCAGAAGCAGTTGCAACAGCACCGTTCCCATGCTCAAGGGAATTAATTCGCTGTTCAAAAGAAGAAACGGTCGGATTTCCAATTCTTGTATAAGCAAAGCCACCTGCCCTTCCACTAAAAACTTTTTCGAGAGATTCCATAGTGTCATAAGCAAAGGCACTTACCTGATAAATAGGAGTAATTGTTGCGCCAAAGGCATGATCTTTTATCACTCCTTTATGCAAAGCATCTGTATTAAAACCCATGGAGACCTCCTCTTTTTTGTTATTACCTACTATTTGGATAGGTAAATCAAACATACAAGATTTAAACCTCTTTGGTCAATAGATAAATAGAAAGCACTCTTATACATTTTTTTTATAAAGACCTATAGAAATTTTATATAATTTATTTTTTTAAAATCACTTGATTTTTTATCTAAAGATTTATATATTGCTGACAATTACCCGTTTTACCTATTGTTTTGGTAGGTTATAATAAAAAAACAGTCAATTATAAGGAGTTATAAAATGAGCAGACTTTTTACATCAGAATCAGTAACAGAAGGACATCCGGACAAAATCGCAGACCAGATTAGTGACAGCATTCTGGATGCTTTGATTGAACAGGATCCTTATTCACGTGTTGCAGCAGAAACTACTGTAGCAACAGGACTTGCTCTTGTTGTAGGAGAAATTACAACTAATGCTT
>JAFNQK010000294.1 GCA_017386165.1 Treponema sp. | reverse complement strand
CAAAGAAAGAACGTGCTAACCATTTGATTATTGGTCCTAGCCGAAGAAAAAGAATTGCTGCTGGTTCAGGCACTTCTGTTGCTGAAGTAAATAAACTTATCAAACAGTTTGAAAAGACAAAACTTACAATGAAAAAACTTACTCGTAACCGCGGTATGCAGGCTCAGCTCATGAATTCATTAGGAATGGGCGGTGCTGGCGGCATGGATATGAGTAAGCTTGGCGATCTTGCCAAAATGATGAAGCGTTAGTTTACCTTGATTACACTTGCTGTTCTACCTTCTGGAGTGTAGGCCCTGTTTGGATTTGTTTTATCCACAAAGCTGTTCATTCCAAGGTAGTAATTGTAATAGTAGATTCCTGTCGGAAGTGGAATACTAAGTTCATAGAATCCTGGTTTTGTTTCTTCAAGTGTATAAATCCAGCTGTCCCAGTTTGTAAAATTTCCACCCAGACGAACGTTTTGTCCTGGTTCTCCCTTGTAAATAAATTTTACAACGGATTCTTCCTGGTATCCTGTTACTTCTGGAATAGTATTCTGTAAGTAGATTTTTGATAAAGTAATTCCTGTTTTATAGTCATACTGCTTTTCTGGATTCAAAGGGTCACTTGTCCAGAGACCATCGATTATCAGTCTGTAAGAAACTTCTGTAAGGTTTCGAGGACGCTCCAGCAAATAAAAAAGAATGGAACTTGTAACATTATTTTCTACGTCACGAGTTTTTCTGATTTCGAAAGAATGAATTGTTGAATAGTTTTCAAAATCGAATGAAATGCCCACAAAGCGAGGACCTGATTCTGCAGTAAAAATAATGTATTTATCTGTAATAATTGGTTTGCCAGGTTTAGACAAACTTAATACGAGATTATTGTATTCATATAAATCTTTTTCTTCTGTTTGTTTTGTTTCTGCAATAGAAAAAGAAGTTGCACAAATTAATAAAAATGACGTTACTAAAAAAGTTTTGAGTCTTTTCATACTCTCTTTATCGGAATTAATTTTATTCTTTTTAGTTAAAAAACGAATTCTGTGGTAAAATATAAGAATAAAGTTGAAATATAAATCTTCCGAAAATTTGGATACTTGTATTTTAATAGGGTATTGGGGTAAAATAATAAAGGTATGCCAGGTTTAAGCCAGTTAAAACAGTTTAATGCAGATATTCTTTCTCTTGGTAATGAACCTGGATTGCGTTCTTCTAGGGGTGAAAAGCCCGTTACCGTTCCTATTCCAAAATCAATTAAAGATGTAGACGATTCTAACGACTTTGTTCTCGGAATGCCTGAGATTTCTGAGGAGCAGATTAAGGCTAATACTAAGCCTGAAAACGTTGTAGAAGATTTTTCTGATATTATGGGAACCGCTTCTCCGGCAGCCTCAGATAATAAAAATACCAAAAAAGAAGAACCTCCTGTAGTTAGTGGAATTGATTTGTCTTCTCTGATGGGCGGAGGCGCAATCGATACTGCCGATATCGATCTTGAAGCAGATCTTTCTGATTTTGATGAACCTGAAGAAGAAATAATTGAAGAAACTGAGCCTGAGCCAGAGAAAGAACCTGAAATCGGTGATTTAAGCCTTGATGACCTTTTGAGTGGTGCAGGATTTGATGGTACAGAAGGGGTTTCTGAAGAAGAACCTGAGCCGGAAGAAAGCGAGGAGATAGAGGAATTTGATGAGGCTTCTCCAGAAGAGCTCATGGAAGCAGAGCCTCTTGATGTTGAAATCGAAGATATTACTGCGCCTAAAGCAGAAGAAGTTAAATCTGAGGATGCATCAATTCAAACTGCGGATGAAGCTCTTGCGGGTATTGATTTAAGTTCTTTTGAAACTCCTGCCGGGGATTTTGAACTTTCAGAAACAGATTCTCTCGAACAGGAAACTGAACCAGAACCTTCTGAATTTGATTTGCCGGATGCAGGTGAGAGTTCTTCGGATTCCTTGGGTGACTCAGATTTTGCTGAACCTGAAGTTACAGCTGATGTTGATGATGATGGTTTTGATGAATTAAACCGTGGTCTTGAATATAGCGGTGAGCCGATTGATATGGCAGAGGATCTTCCAGATGAAATATCTGAAAAAGATGGAATGGAAGACCTTGCTGCACTGACTCAAAACCTGCAGTATGATGATATTCCTGAATCAAATGGAACAGAAGAATCTCCTGTAGAGGAATCTTCTGCGGGAGATGCTGCTTCAGCTGATCCATTGTCCAGCCTTTTAGATGGTTTGAATCTTGATACATCTTTGCCAGGAGAAGAGACCTCTTCTGAACTTATTGAACCTTCTACCGAGGGTGTAGCTGAAACTGCAGTTGAGAATACACCGGAGACGGCTTCTGCTTCTGATTCTACAGGCATTGATAACATTGATTTTGGCGATGTAAATTTTGACATGGACGATGGAGAAGGGCAGGTAAACTTTACTGATGAAGTTGAAGGCCTTGATGATTTTGGTTCTTTAGGAGATCTCAATTTACCTGACTCTGAGTCAGCCGGCAATGCGGGTAGTGATGCTTCTCTTGGAGGGGATGTTCCTTCTGATTCTGCTGCGGGGGCTGCTATTGCTGAAGAAAACTTTGGTTCTGGAGAGGCGCCTACTTTTGGTGAAGAAGCTCCTTTAGGCGAAGGAACTTCTTCTGGTGATGAAGGCTCTGTGTCTGATGACTTTCTTTCTGGCTTTGACTTTAATATTGGTGATACCGCAGAAGGTGATGATAACGGAGCCGATTTTGAAAGTGGCGTTCATGAAGATGTAGATATTTCTCAGATGGCAGGAATGGAATTTCCTGAAACGGACGCTCAGCTTGGTGACAAGAATGATTTTGAATTAGGTTCCAGTGACGAGTTTGGAATGGAAAACGGGGAATTTGAGATTCCTGGATTTTCTGATGTACAGACTGTCGAAGTAAATAAGAACGGAAAAATCAAAGTTCCTGAACAGGAAAAAGCTGAAGTAATGGAAGGGGATACTCTTCCTCCAAATACACTTTCTGATGAACAGTATGAAAAGTTCAAAAAGAATCTTTCTTATTATCCGTTAAATGTTCGCATTGCTGTAGAAGAATTAATCGTTAAGAATGAATTTACTGATGATGCAGAATTTGAGATTATTCAGAAAGTATTAAAGAAGGTTTCTGCCCGTCAGCTTGCTTCTGAGCTGGAGAAGATGCTTGATGTTTCAATTCCTGTTCCTCGGGATTTTGAACGAAGAACTGCAGAAGAATACGAAGCATATAAAAAGTCATTCCAGTATCAGTTAAGAAATAGAATTATTCCTGGCGCAATCATGGTTGCAGCCGCAGCGGTTGTGCTTGTTGGACTATATTTGTTCGGAAAGAATTTTATTGTTCGTCCAATGATTGCTAATTCTCTCTATAAACAGGGATATGAATATCTTGAACAGGCTGATTATCCTCAGTCTGAAGTAAAGTTTGTTGCCGCTACTAAGTATTCGATGAAGAAGAAGTGGTTCTTTAAGTATGCCCGGGGATATAGAGAAAAGAAGCAGTACATTCGTGCAGAACAGATGTATGTAAATATTCTAAAATGCTTCTCTCAGGATAAGATTGCTGGTCTTGAATATGCCCAGATGGAACTGGATGACCTTGCAAACTACGAAAAAGCTGAGCAAATTCTTTTGCGCGAAGTTCTTGATTATCATATCAACGACCAGGATGCACTTCTTCTTTTGGGTGACACCTATCTTGAATGGGCAACTGAAAAAGACAGTTCAAAATTTGAAGATGCCCGCAACAGATATGCAGAACATATTCAGTTGTATGGTGAAAATGACTTGAATATGGCTCGAATGCTTAAATATTACGTTCGAACTGATGATTTGAAGAATGTTCTTACTGTAAAACAGAGATTTATGCCTAAGGCAAAGACTTTGAATGCCCAGGGGTGGACAGAAATGTCCGGCTACTTGCTGGATAAGCTTTATGGTGAACTTGCTCCTTCTGATGAATACTTAAGAACAAAAATTGAAGATGTTAAAGAATGTCTCACAAGAGCGGTTAAGGCTGATTCTAAAAATCCTGTTGCAAGATACAATCTTGCTCGTTATTACATTAAGACTCATAATACATCTCATGCTAAATCATATCTCGTAAGCGCTATTGATGCCTTTGATAAGGCTGAGACAATGAAAAAACGGGATTTGTATAAGTACATCGATTCTTACAGACTGCTTGGGGAAGAATATACAAAAGAAAAAGAATATTTGCGCGCTAGAGAACTCTACACAAATGGACTTTCCCTTTATCTCTCTGAACATAACGGCTCTGGATTTGAAGGGAATCAGCAGGTTGGTGAATTGTATGCTGATTTGGGTGATTTGGACTACTTTATTGCCGGTGATATGGATAATGCTCTTCAGAATTATAAGGATGCCGTGGACACTAAAAACGATACCGCCTTTATCAGATATAAGATTGGCTATATCCAGTATGGAAAGAAAAATTTCTCTGAAGCTATCGGTTCATTCATGAAAGCGGGAGATGAGTATTCTACAGACAACAATCTTTTGCTTGCTATGGGAAATACTCTTGCTCTCCGTGGTGATAATTATGCCGCCCAGGGATATTATGAACATCTTCTTGAACAGCTTGATAATATTAAAGAACAGAAAGGTGTTTTATTCCCTCAGGTTAGAAAAGATGAAGCAGCTGTTGTTGAAAGTTATCTCAAGGCTTCTAATAACCTGGGTGTAACACTTTTCAAACTTGCCCGTAGAACTGGTAACAGCGCTATGAATGCAAAATCAATGGTAATGTTCCAGGATTCAATGCGAGCATGGGATTCTATGACTCGAAACCAGCAGACCATGGTTAGACTTGGCGGAAGTAACCTTGCAGAACAGAATATGAAATATGTGAGTCATCCGATTCCAGATTATGAACCGGCTATTTATACAGAGTTGTCAAAAACACTTTCATGTGAAAAGGGTTTATCTGAATGAATAAGATAGATTTTAATAGTGGAATTTATGCAACTCAATATCGAAACAGTATCTTAAAAGAGATATTCAGAAAATCTATTCATTTGTGTAGTGCTTTAGTTCCTTTGTTTTTAGATATTGCGTATATTCCAGTATTAATTTTGCTTGCATCAGCACTGGTGCTCTATACTGTTTCAGAAATCCTTAGACTAAAAGGAATAGAAATTCCTGTTGTTTCAAAAATTACGGCAGTTGCGGCACGAAAGCGGGACGAAAATAAATTTGTTCTGGGGCCTGTAACTCTTGTTATTGGGATTTTGATTGCAGCAGTTTTATGGGACAAAGAATTTTATTGCATAGGAATCTTTGCCCTTGCATTTGGCGACGGACTTGCAAGCTTGTTCGGGAAATTGCTTGGAAGAATACGTATTCCTCTTTCTAATGGCAAAACTGCTGCCGGTAGCTTAACTTGTTTTATTGCAGTTTTTATTTCTTCTTTTTGTGTCTGTTCAAATGCAGAAATCAGCCTGATTCTTGGAATTGCTGCAATGGTAATTGAAGTTATTCCTATGATGGATTTTGATAATATTTGTATTCCTGTTATTATTGGCGGCTTATCTCAGTATCTTATTCAGGGCTTTAATTAATCTAAGTCCACAAGTATTGTCTGTGAAGAGTTTTTAGATATAAAATTGTTCCGCTCATCAAAAAAACAAAACCTAAACCTAAAAACAGATAATTGATTGTGGCACACAAGAAGTAGTACCCTATTGAAATCATGAGAATGCCTGTTGCCAGGGCAATTGTTTTATTAGTTGAAATAAAGGATTTTAAGTATTGAGAAATAACGGCCGCAATCAGTATTGTAATCATTGCACTTCTAAGAATCTTACCAAAGCCCCAGGAAACCAGTCCTACAGGATAAATTACAGATGTATTTAATGGTAAAAGTAGAGCAATAATCATAGCTCCACTAACAGAAATTAAAATGTTCTGTTCTACGTATTGTCGGTAATCAGGGGAACTGCAGATTACAGTTAATAAAAGTGCCACTGTTGCTGTGACTCTTCCAAAAATAACCGCTCTTGTACACAGGGTAGGAATAATATTTACCTGATTCCATAAGTTGAGGACTGGAAATAAAAGTCTTGTAGATTCTGTAAGGCAGCCCATTAAAAATAAAGAAAAGAAAATAACTTCTGTTGATTGAGTTTTTTCAAATTCTACATTAATAAAAAGATAAATGATCGATGTATATAGAAGAATTAAGAAAACAGAACTGATAACGGCAATATAATTGAACTTTGTTATAACAGAGTCCTGAAGCCACTTATAGGGTATATAGGTTGGTAAAGAAAAATTCCCTGTAAAAAAATCCAGAGCAGTGATGATGGCGCTTCCCAGGAGAAGGGCAAAAGAAATAAACATTAAAAATATAATAATTCTGTTTCGGGTTTTGATTGTCATTAATAAAATATTAAACTCAAAGCAAATAATAGTAAAGTGTTGCGTAAAAAAACCGAAAATCAAAGTGTAGTTTTGTTTTAGGGGGAACTATGAAAAAAATTATAGTTGGTGGACTGATTCTATTCTTTGCTTGTCTTGGTGTTTTTGCGGGGGATGCTGCTGTACTTGTAGATAATGGTTTTTCGGCAGATGGCAAATACTACATTTTTGGACAATATGGAAAAACAGATAAATCTTTTCAGGGTTGGGCAGAAATTTTTACTGTTGACATTGAAGAAAATGATTATGTTGACGGAGAATTTTATAAAATCAAGCCTTCTAGTGTAACCGCAGAAAAAACTGGAAAAGAAGTATATGAATCTCTTGCAAGCAAGAATTTTTATAATCTTAAAAAATATGGCTGCAAGCCTTGTGAACCAGATCAGATTTTGTACATAAGAGAACTTGAATCTAAGGGGAGCACAGAAGAAATCGTGTTCAAAGATTTCTCAAGTTCAGTTGCAAAAGATCAGGGATATTATCATGTAAGACTTGTTCCTACTATTTATGGTTCTGGAACTTCTGTAAAATCTTCTTTCTATATTGGCCTTGAAAAACAGGATGCAAAAGGAAATGTTCTTGCTCGTCAGACTGTTGGTTCTCCAAGAATCGTCAGAAAGGGTGTAAGTAATTATAAGATTGAACGTATTGTTTGTGATAAATCAGGAAAAAATCTTGTTTTTGTAATTGAAAAAACAAGCATTGATAAAACTGGAATTAATATCAGATATATGATTGAGGCAGTTAAGCTTTCAGATTCATTCTTTGAAAATCTTGCTCCTGTTGAAAATGTAATTTATGCAGGTGAAGAAGAAACTTCAACAGAAGATTCTTCTTCTGTTGATGCAAAGTAAATAAAAGTTTTTATTTTTCCTCCTTTCCGCCAAAAAATTGGCGGATTTTTTTTATTTTTTTTCAGTTTTTGTACTGTTAGATACTATATATATAGTGAGGGTACAAATGAAAGAAATAATTAAAAAAATAGCAATTTCAATAATTTTAAGCGGTGTAATCAGCTGTTTTATCATTCCAGTATCATGCAAATTGACTCCTGAAGGAATTAAAATCATTACCAGTGATTATAATACGCCGGTCATAGAATCGGTTTCTGTAACTGGGGAAAAAAATCTTAGAATTGTTTTTTCAAAATCTATTAAACTAAAAAAGTATAGTGTGAATGAAGAAATTAGTATTTCCGAATGTAATGTTGAGACCTGCCCTGATAAAGGTGGTGTTTGCTTTGTTGAGTTAACTTTTGATTCTGTACTTGAGCCGGGATTTAAGTATTCATTATTTGGAATTGTTTCTGATGAAATCGGGAATACCCTTACTTTTAGTGTTCCTTTTACAGGTATTAATTCAAATATCCCTGATATGCGTATTGTAGAGGTCCATCCTACAAACGGAAAATATTCTGTAAGTGGAAATCCTGTTTTAATCACAGAGTATGTTGTTTTCGATGTTTTAAGTGATGGAAATCTTGCAGGGCTGGAATTTTATTCCGCTTATGATGGAGAAGAGAAGAAGTTTGTTTTTCCACCGGTTAAAGTAAAACAGGGAGAAAAAATAGTTCTTCACTTGAGAACAAATGAAGAAGGTGCCATAAGTGAAACTGGGGATGATTTATCATTATCTACGGCAGGGTTTTCTAAGAACAATGTAAGGGATTTGTGGCAGGAAGAAAATTCTGCAAGGCTTGGTGATAAAATCGATATTCTTTATCTTAAAAATTCTTACGATGAACGAATTATCGACGGCTTGTGTTATGCTGCTTCTAGCAATACGGACTGGCCAAAAGAAAGCTTTACAGAAGCTTGTAAACTTCTTATAGAAAATAATGTCTGGCAGTCAGATCTAGTAGAAGATGCGATTTTATCTGACGGCTTGAGCACAACAAAAAGCCTGGTGAAAGTTTCCGATATCAACTGCAAAGATTCCTGGATAATTTCTCCATGCAAGGAAAACGCTGCTAAATTGTAATTAAAACAAATATAGTCTATAATAATTCTATGTCTGAATTATTAGCGCCTGCGGGTAATATTGAATCATTGGATGCAGCTATCGGTGAAGGTGCCGACGCTGTTTATCTTGGCTTAAAGAGTTTTAATGCTCGTTTAAGAACAACAAATTTTGCATGGAATCAATTTGAGGCAGCTGTAAATGCTGTTCACCGTCAGGGTAAAAAAATCTATGTAACTCTCAACACTGTCTGTGAAGAAAAGGAAACAGAACGTCTTTACAGACTTTTGTCATATCTCGAAAGAATTGGGCCTGATGGATTGATTGTTCAGGACTTTGGTATCATTCGTATGTGTCAGCAGTTCTTTCCTAATCTTGAACTGCATGCTTCTACTCAAATGAATGTCGAAAGCGCAAATGCCGCAAACCTTTTGCATAATGAAGGCCTTTCGAGAGTTGTAGTTGCCCGGGAACTCGGACTTGATGAAGTAAAATATATTAGAGAGCACACAAAAGCAGAAATTGAAATGTTTGTTCACGGAGCTCTCTGTGTAAGTGAATCGGGCTTGTGTCTGTTCTCAAGCTACCTTGGAGGAAAGTCTGCTAACCGCGGTATGTGTACTCAGGCTTGCCGCCGCTACTATACTGCTGAATATCCAGAAGGAATCAAGCAGGGATATTATTTCAGTCCATGTGATATGCAACTGATAGAACAGATTCCTGAATTAATGCAGATAGGTGTTGATTCTTTTAAGATTGAAGGACGAATGAAAAGTGCTGAATATGTCGGAAGTGTAGTAAGTGCATACCGATATGTAATGGACCACTGGCAGGAAGATAAAAAAGGCGCCATTGCAACTGGAAAGCGAATGCTTGCCGGGGATTTTGCACGAACCAAAACAACTTACTGGTACGGCTTTAAGGACTTAAAAGAAGGCGTTGATAATGCCGGACAGAAAATCTTGAATCCAAATCAGGCAGGTGGTACAGGTATTTTCCTTGGTACCATAGCTAATACAAAAAAAGCTCCTGATGAATTGATTGAAGAACTTAAGAAAACTCAGGATCCAGATCAGCCTGTTGTACATATTCAGATGGCAACCTTGAAGGGTGGAAATTATGACCCTGATCCAGGTGATTCAATCCGCTTGCATAAGGCTGATGATACCGGAAGAATGAGCCATAAAATAAAATCTGTTGAAGTTGAAGAAGACGGAAAACGTTGGATTGATATTCCTACAACATTCCACGTTGGTGACAGTGTTTATCTTTTACAGATTAAATCTATGTCTAAACGATATGGTCGTGTTCTCCCTGGGGATTTGAGCAAGTACCGCAGACAGCCTCTTGATGAGCAGCTTCCTGTTCTTGATTTGACACCGGTAGAAAAAAATGAACTTGCATATTTTCCAGAAGGAATCTATGTACAGGTTTCTACAATAAGCGATGTATTTGTTGCACAGGCTCTTCATCCTGTAAGAATGCTTATTGAACTTAATGATAATACAAGAGAAGATTTAATTAATGGAAAGACGGTTTTGCCTTTGTCTAAAAAATCTATCTGTATTTCGTTGAATCCTTATTGTCCAGCTGCAATAGAAGAATCTGTAAAGGCTGACCTTGAAAAACTTATTGAAAATGGATTTACAAATTTCGTAGTAAATAATGTAGCTCATTTAAATATGCTCAAAGACAAAAAGGTTCACATGATTGCTGGTCCATATCTTTATACATTTAACAGGTGGGCTGCTTCGTGGCTTGAAAATCAGAATCTTGGTGCATTCATTATGCCATACGAAAACTCAAGACGAAACCTTGAACAGACTTTCGATGAAAATGTACGTTCAAGAGTTCTTGTTCCTGTATTTGCATATCCAGCCTTGTTCCGTATGCGATTTAAGATGCCTGAAGATTACGGCTTTACATACTTTTCTGATAAGGAAGGAATGGAATTTAAGCTTGCTTCTAGTAACGACGGTTCTGTTGTAATGCCTGAACTTCCATTTAGTATTCTTGATAAAACAGATTTTCTTGCTCAGGCAGGATTTAAGCGTTTTTTAATTGATTTTTCAAATACAATCGTAACAAAAAGTGCAATTAAGGATGTTTCAAACTCTCTGTTTAAGAAGGCAGTCTTGCCGGAAGTTTCAAGATTCAACTGGAAAGACGGCTTTTATAACCCTCAGCAGATTGAAGAATACAAAGCAAGCAACGAACGGGCCGCTTTAGCCCGACAGGCAATGCAGAAGGGTAGTCCTGCTTCTAACAGAGAACGATTTGGGCAGCAAAAATCTAGAAAGAATTTTGGCCCAAAATCCGGTAAGAAGCGTTCCCGCTAGAATACAGCAACTGCCTCTTCTTCTTCCTGTTTGATTTCTCTTTCTGCTTCTCTTTCAAGGTTTAATTCTTCCTGAGGTGAAGCAGAATTTGCTTCTGCAATAGAAGACATATCTTTAGAATTATCTGGTTTAGCAAAGTTGGGCTTAAATTCAATATGTTCGGCAATGATTTTTACCTTGCTGTTGATTTTTCCATCCGGATCTGACCAACGGTTTTGTTTAAGGCGGCCAACTACGCGGACTCCACGGCCTTTTGTACATTTTTCTGCGGCAATTTCTGCTGTTTTTCCGTAAGCTTCGATATCAAAGTAGGAAACTTCTGTTGAACCTTCGCCTTTGAGATTCTTGTAGTAACGGTTTACGGCAACGCTGATTTCGCATACTTTAAAACCTTCTTTTGGTTCCTTGAGTTCTGCATCTTTTGTAATGTTGCCTTCGATGATGAGTGAATTGAGTTGATTCATATAATACCTCTAAAAAAAATAGTATGGAGTTTTTTAGTCTCCATACTATATATAGTCAAAGGTATGCGATTTTCGGCAAAAACTTTGCAAAAAATTTTAAATATTTTTATACATTGCTGACTAATCGCAGAATATAAAGCTGAACATACATTGTAAGGGCTTCTTCTTCTTTGATTTTCTGCATGTTAGGAGTTTTTACGAGAGTTTGTGCAAGACTCTGAACTCTATCCAGTGTGAAAGTCTGTGCAGAAACTGTTTTGATTACTTTGCGCATGTAATCTCTGATGAGACAGTTAACGTCTTCGGTCAGTGAATTGTGTGCCTCTTTTGTAATCATTTTATTCCAGATTTTAAGATATGAATCAAGCTCACGGTCCAGAGTTGAACCTGCAGGAACAAGATATTCTGAAATTTCTTTTGCGGCATGGGCAAGAGCAACCTTTTTATCCACTTTGCTTGTAGAAAATTCTTCTGGGATATCTTCGCTTGTAAGTTCTTTTGAAGTCTGTTTTGACTTATCGTCTGATTTTTTTCCTTTTTTATGAAGAAGACTTGCAATCCATGAAATAACAGGAATTGTGTACCAGAATGGAAGCATAGTTTTTGCATTTGCAAGGATTGTTGAATTTTTTAACAAAAGCAGTTCTGAGTATGGAAGGAGCTTGCCGCTCTGGAAAATCCTGAAAGAACTTGCGTCAGAGGCATGATCCATTTCATAATGAAGCATCGTTAAAAAGTTGGCATTGAGAATCGAGTGAAGAATAGGCGAGTTGGTCTGAACTTCTTTTTTAAGAACGGTTTCAAATGCCTTCTGGTCCTTCATTTCTGGCAATTTATCGTAATTGCTTAGGGTGTTGAACCATTTATTTGTAAGATTTTTTTCGATTGTATCGTGTGCTTCGTTTGCAAGTCTGATAACAAGAGGAAATACCTTGTCCTTGTAAATAAAATAGCGAGCTCCGCTTTCGATTTTGAATACAAGAAGTCTCGGCAATTCATTGTTAGGGCAGTCGGTTGTAAGCTTCTGCAAAAAGTTTTTGAGTTCTTCTTCGGAATATTGTCCGTACAAAAGTTTGCCCTTAGAGTCAGTAAATTTAAGAATACCGTCCATTGAATAGAAGAAAGGCGGTTTTGAAAGTGAAAGTTCCAGTTCAGCCAGAGCCTGCTTTGTAATCTGTTCTTTTGAAGCCTTTTCTTTCAGGTTCATCATCCAGATTTCTGAAATTGCAACGGACTGCAATACGTTAATGTCTTCGGCTGTGCGGTCCTTTACTTTTTCAAAATCCTGTCTGATAAAGTAACAGAGCTGATTCCAGAAGTAGAAACTGTCTCCGCTTAAATCCAATACATCGTCCTGAGCTTCATTCTGACTGAGGAATTTTTCAAAGAAAGTCTGAGCGGCGATTTCTTTTCCTGGATTAGAAATGCGGAGTTTTTTCTGGAAATAATCGTGATATTCATCTTTTTTGAGCATATGGCGTAATTTTGCCATTGAAGCTTTGATTAAAAAGTTTACCGGTACACATGCAGGAAACAGAATACTTGGAATATCACGAGGCATGAGCATACAGTACATAAGAGGTGACTTGAGGTCCTGATGAACCTGTAATTCGCTTATGAGGCTTGAGGCTTCTTTTTTTTCGATTGCTTCTGCAGGAACCTGCTTTGGAAGATCGTTGAAAATTGGAAACGGTGTTGTAATATTTCGAACGATATCTTTGTATCTGTTGGCAAATTGAACGGAAAAATATGTAATTACAACTATTAATTGTTTTCCATTTGCCTGGTTAATAAGATATACTTCGTGTCGATTTTGATAATCTTCAAGTTCCCGCAAAAGAGTCTGTTCAGGAATTTCCAGATACTGCTGCAAGTTTGGAGTTTCTTCCAGATGTTTTGCTGCGTATTTTCTCAAATAATCGGCAAAATCCCTTAAGCTGATAAAAGCGGTTTCCTGTCGAGTAGCGTAATGACGCAATATAGTTCCTAAATGTGCACTTGTAGCCATAGTAAATATTTTATCAGTAAAAAAAGGAATTCGCAACCTTAATGTATCAGTCTGTTCCATGCAGTATCGTACTTGTTTTTCTTATCTCAAAAGAATAAAATAAGGCTATGTTAAGTAGTCGAATGGAAAACCTGCACCCATATATTCCTGGTGAACAGCCAAAGGACAGGGTGTATATAAAATTAAATGCTAATGAAAATCCTTATCCGCCATGTAAGGAAGTAATAAAGGGAATTAAAAAATTTGTTAATTCAAACCCAATGAAACTCACAGTTTATCCGGATCCTGATTCCAATGAACTGCATAAGGCAATCGCTGATATGCTCAATGAAACCGGCGGAGTTTTATGCAATGCTCAGGTAAAAGGCAAGAAATGTGAACCAAAGTCAAATGATAAAATTCCTTTTACCGTAACTCCTGATATGATTTATACCGGAAATGGAAGTGATGAAGTCCTTTCTTTTGTTTTCTATGCCTTTTTTGATAGCAATACAAAACTGGTTCTTCCAGAATTTACATACAGTTTCTATCCTGTATATGCTGGCTTTTATGATATTGAAACAGATATTGTTCCAATGAAGAGTGACTGGTCACTTGATGTAGAAGAAATGCTTTCCAGAGCTAAGAAGAACGGTTCTGGTCTCATTTTTGCAAATCCAAATGCTCCAAGCGGAATCTCATTATCCCGGGTTCAGGTAAAGCAGATGCTGGATTCTTTTGACAAGGATAAAGTATTTGTAGTTGATGAAGCTTACTGCGACTTTGGTGTAGAGAGCTGTATTCCTTTATTGAAAGACTATAAAAATCTTGTGATTGTCCGCACTTTCAGCAAGAGCCTCTGTTCTGCTGGTATGCGTCTTGGATATATCGTAGCAAATCCTGAACTTGTACAGCAGATTACAACTGTTAAAAATTCTTTGAATCACTTTCCAATCGATGCCGTTGCACAGACTGCCGGTAAAATTGCTTGCCAGAATGCCTGGTATTATGCAGAATGCGCTAAAAAGGTAGTTGAACAGAGAGAATCCTTTGAAAAGTTTCTTCAGGATAAAGGCTGGGAATTTGTTTCTTCAAAAACAAACTTTGTTCTTGCCAGAAATCTAAAAATCCCAGGTGCCGAAGTTTACAAAAAAATCAAGGAACAGGGAATCCTCGTTCGACATTTTTCTACAAAGGGAATTGAAGACTATGTCCGAATTACAATCGGTACAGCAGAGCAGATGAATGCCCTTAAAAAAGCAATCGAAACAATTGGAGAATAATATGAAATTTTTAGTAATTACTGATATTCACGGAAATATAGAAAATCTTGATAAGCTTGAACCTCAGTTTAAAGAAGCTGATGCAGTTTTGTTTGCGGGAGATTTTTGCGAATGTTTCAAGACAGAAACCAGCAAACCTGTTTTACAGAGTCTTGTAAAAAAACATGATGAAATCTATGCTGTTCTCGGAAACTGTGATGAACCGGATTTTATCGAGGAACTTGAAGATGCCGGTATCAACGCAGAAAGAACTTTGAACTATACAGAAGGTCTTGCAATTATCGGTTCGGGTGGCGGATCAAAGTTTACAGGTAAGACTCCAAATGAACGTGAAGAAGATGATTTAATTGCCGATTTTGAAATCCTGGAACAGCCGGAATTTGAAAATGACTTTTCAAATGTAATCTTAATCAGCCATAATCCTCCAAAAGATACTGTTTGTGATGCAGTTAATTCTGAACTCCATGCGGGTAGCGCAAAGTTCCGTCAATTGATTGAAAACAAAAAGCCTCTGGCTGTAATTACTGGTCACATTCACGAAGGGGTAGGTACTGATAAAATCGGTGAAACAGTAATAATGAACTCAGGCAGTCTTGGTGAAAAAGGAACTTACGGCTGGCTTGAAGTAGAAAAGAAAAACGGCTCCTGGACAGTCTCAAGAGCCGAAATTAAATCACTTTGATTTTACGATTCTAAATCCCATATAGTTGTAGCATTCATCTGGAGCATAGCTGTAACGGTCCCCTGTATAAACAAACAGAGTGTACGGTGACCAGCTTGCTCCTCGTGCTACACGATTTTCTCCAAAGGATGGTCCTGCAGCTAGTTCTCCATCCTTTTGTTCTGTATAATCTGCAAACCAGTCCCAGCAAAATTCAATAACATTTCCTGTCATGTCGTAAAGACCGGCTTTATTAGCATAGCCGCTTGAAGGTTCCGGCGGAGCGTCTTCTTCAAAAGGTGTTCCGGTGGTTCCTACGGCTCGTGTTGCATCTGCATTTTCAAAAGTCCAGGCAAAATCTCCGCTTATGGTGTCTCCTGGTGTGAGACCGGAAGGGGTATATCGAGCGGCATATTCCCATTCGGCTTCTGTTGGAAGTCTATAACCGTCTGCATTCATGTCGAGTACTGCAAGGTCGCATCTTGCAGCATCAGATGAATCTCTAATTATCTGACCTTTATATGTATAACACGGGGTTTTTGACTGTATTTCACTGTAGGCGTTGCACCATACAATTGCATCATACCAGTTTATCATTGTAACTGGCTGCCCATATCCCTTAATGGTCGGAACTTTTCCTCTTTTTCCGTTGGAGCCTTCCTGGCCCGGATTTTCAAAATGATATCCGTTTTTTTCTGCTTGTTTTCTGATTTTGTACCAGAGGGTGTAGGGGGTTTCGTATTTATTTATATAAAAAGAATTGATTTTTCTAAAGGCTGTATAAGTCTGACTATTCTGACCGATTTGAAAGGAACTTCCCTCTAGATGAACCATGTCCAGTTCTTTGTAGCCCTGTGGTTCTTTTGAAAAGAATGGAAGCGCAATAAAAAATAATGCAAAAATAAGAATTGGCTTTTTCATGAAATTACTCCTGAAGAGCGGCTTCTATGGATTTTAGACGGCGTGCATTTTTCTTTTCTTTGTTTGTGCGTTTTATAAATGAAGATTCCCTCTTTTTGTCGGCTTTTGGGTAACGTTTTTCCCAGAGCGCAAGAAGGAGATTTGTAATCAAAACAGAAATAATACACAGTCCCGAAATAATAACGCTTGAAATCTGACCGTACCGTGCAAAAGGAAGTTCTACGTTCATTCCGTAGAAAGAAGTAATGAAGGTTGGAACCATCATGATGATGTTCAGAATGGAAAGACGCTTCATGTACATGTTAAGATTATTATTGATAACGGAGTCGTAAGCATCCATTACGCCAACAAGGACGTTTCTGTAGGTGTCGGCCATTTCGATAGCCTGGCGGTTATCAATTTCTACGTCATCAAGCCAGTCGATATCATCCAGGTCGAGCTTAATGAGTCGGGTCTTTCTAAATTTTTCAAGAAGAAGCTGGTTTGCTTTGAGAGAAGTTGTAAAATACACAAGAGATTTTTCCAAGCTCAAAAGGGTAAGAATTTCTTTGTTTTCTACAGAAAGCTGAAATTCGTTCTGAATGGCTGTACTTCTTCGATTGATTTCCTTGAGGTAACGAAGGAAGGTAATATCTGCCCGGGATAAAATTCTCATTATCAGAGCAGGAAAGTCGTTTAATGTAATTTCTTTAACACGACCAGTTGAAAAGTCTTTTAAAACTTCACAGTCTGTCCAGCAGATGGTGATAAAATAGTTTTCTTTAATGATAATACCGAGCGGAACTGTAAAATACTGGGTTTCACTTGTAGGATCAAAAATCGGCAAACGGAGAATTGTAAGAAGATAATCTTCTCCATCTTCGATACGAGATTGTTCATCAGGGTCTAGAATATCGAGAATGTGTTCCGGATCGATGTTGTAATTTTCCTGTAAGAGTTCAACGTCTTCGCGAGTAACAACCCGGGCATCGACCCATGTCTTTTTTGAGGAGTCCAAAGAATCATCTTTGATTTTTACAAGTTTATTCTCTTCTTGCTGCCAGTATGTAATCACATCAACTATTTTACCATCTTTTTTGCCTTTTTTGAATAGTTTTGTGCGTATATATTTTAGAGGAAAAAAATGGAAAATAAATTTAAAAAAAGCGAAATGTGGATGACCTTATTCTTCTTTTTGACGATGCTGAGTTTGTTTCTTTTAATAGGGGCAAAGAAACCTCAAATCACCGAAAAAACTAAAGCTCCATTCTTGCTGTCTGGCGAAATGAAGAAGAATGTAAAGGGGCTTGAAAATGCTTTTGAGTATGAGATGAAAAATTTATCTGATAAAACTATCTGTGAATATCAGTTGATTCTGAGTCTGTTTGATTATGACGGAGAACCGGCTTTGCAGGGAGATTATGTTACTCTTGATGTAAAAGAAAAGATTCAAGCCGGAAACTATTCTAAGAACGAGATTGATCTGTCTCCTTATTTGTTTGAAAATCCTGAAGATGTTTATCTCATAGATTATTTTTATGCCAGCAGAGTAGTGTTTGATGACGGGACTGTTTTTGAAGATCCTTTTGGGCGACTTCAAGGTTAATAATCCCCAAATACGTCGAGTCAAGGCACGCTACGCTTAAAGCCTTGACTTCGCCGTTTTTAGGGTTTGTTATAACCTCTAAATAAAAAAGGCTGCCGGATGCAAAATCTGCATGGCAGCCTTAAACAACTCTAATTAATAACTAGAGAGGGATATTTCCATGTTTCTTAGCTGGCTTGTCCATAGACATTTTGTCAGCAAGGAACTTGAAGCTGTTTGCAACATATTTACGGGTTGCCTGTGGTTCAATTACTTCAGAAATATAACCACGCTTTGCAGCGATTGTTGGAGTCATGATTTCTTCTTCGTACTGAGCCTTCTTTTCTGCAACGTATTCTGCTTTTTCAGGATCCTTCATTTCTTTTGCGTAAAGGATTCCAACGGCACCGTCAGCACCCATTACGGCAATTTCAGAAGTTGGCCATGCGTAAACATAGTCTGCACCAATGTGCTTTGAACACATTGCAATGTATGCTCCACCGTATGCTTTGCGGGTAATTACAGTTACTTTTGGAACTGTTGATTCTGAGTAAGCGTAAATTACTTTTGCACCGTGGCGGATGATACCCTTCTGTTCTTCCTGTGGTCCTGGGATGAATCCTGGAACATCTACAAAAGTAAGAAGTGGAATATTGTATGCGTCGCAGTAGCGTACATGGCGTGCAATCTTGTCTGATGCATCGCAGTCAAGAACACCACCCATTCCGGCAGGGTTGTTTGCTACGATACCAACAGAACGGCCTTCGATTTTCGCAAAACCTGTTACACAGTTGAT
>JAFNQK010000293.1 GCA_017386165.1 Treponema sp. | reverse complement strand
GACTCAGCAATGTTTTCAATTTCTTCATGACCGCAGGTTTGTGATTTTGTATAAATCAGAGCCTTCTGGATTTCACGTGTAAGGTTTGCAATTATATTGTTAACTTTTTGTCCGGTAATATATCTTATGTTTACAGAATCAATATCTTCTGCAGTTTTAAAGCCTGGAAAAATTACAGTCTGAATATCAGAAAGAATCGAAACTACATTCTGTCTGTTTGGGAAATCTTCTGTATGGTTTCTGTTGATAAGACCGTATCTGTCATAGGAATCAAGAATACCATCAATCAGCATATCTATATTCATAAAAAACCCCATTGCCTTAAATGATATGTGATGATAACATAAATAGTAGATAAATTCTATCCTATAAAAACTGTAGGTATTAGGAAATGCAGCTTATTACAGGGTGAATTTCAAATAAATTTATTAAATTCTAAAAGAATTTTATTGACTAAAATTATTTCTTAGTTTATATTCGTAGAACGCATGTTTTCTATGAGTTAGTGTGGAATACTGCATTTGCCCCCGTAGCTCAGTTGGTAGAGCACCACATCGGTAATGTGGAGGTCTGCAGTCCGATTCTGCACGTGGGCTTTGAAAATTATTTTTTTGGCGAATATATTTAGGAGTTAAATATGGGAAGCAAGAAGAAAGGTGCTGTTGAAATTATCGCTTTGCAGTGCACAGAATGTAAGAGAAAGAATTATACTACTTACAAGAACCGCAAGAACATTACTGGTAAACTCGAGAAGAATAAGTATTGTCCTTGGTGCAAGAAGAGTGTTCTTCACAAAGAAACAAAAGCAAAATAATTTTTGATATTTATCCGGTTTCGGCCGGTTTAGATATATAGGGCAGTAGTTCAGCTGGTAGAGCAGCGGTCTCCAAAACCGCCTGTCGTGGGTTCAAATCCTGCCTGCCCTGATTTTATAAAGGAAAGGTGTTATGGCTAAAGTAATTCAGTTTTTCAAAGAGAGCAGAGCAGAATTGAAGAAGGTTGTATGGCCTACTCGTGATGATGTTGTTTCTTCAATTAAGGTTGTTATTATTTCTACAATCTTAGTAGCTGTAATACTTGGATTACTTGATCTTGGTTTTACTGAGTTGTTCCGTATTTTGATGAAATAGGACGGAAAAATGTCTAAGAACTGGTACATTCTTCATACTTATACTGGTTATGAAGGAAAAATCGAACGCACAATCAAATCTTTAATCGAAAAATTTTCAGCTGGTGATAAGACAGGTATTGATCCTGAAGTTGTAATTGACGTTAAGGTTCCTGTAGAAGAACTGGTTGAAATTAAAGACGGTAAAAAAAGAACACGCTCGAATAAATTTCTTCCTGGTTATATTATGCTCGAGATGGATCTTCCAGAAATTGGCTGGAAAGACACTTGTGCTAAATTGTACAAGATTCAGGGTGTAACAGGATTTGTAGGAAATATCAGTCGTTCTAATCGCCCAATGCCAATTACTAAAGATGAAGCTATGAACCTTCTTCAGAAGTCTGGTGTTATTAAGGGTGATAAGCAGGTTCGTGTACGTCAGTCATTCAACGTTGGCGATGTTGTTAAAATCGCTGATGGACCTTTTGCATCATTCACAGGTACAGTAAAAGAAATTAATCTTGAAAAAGAGAAGCTTAGTGTTGAGGTTCAGATTTTTGGACGTCCTACTCCGGTAGAAGTAAGCTTCCTTCAGGCTGAAAAAGCCTAAGTTCTTTATAATTTATAATTAGCAAATTCAGGGGTTTGTATCCCAAATACAAACCGTTTGATCCTGTTTTTGGGAGAGGCGCAGGTCCGTTGGACATAGGCGTTTCGTTAGAAAGACATCTATATGATGCTTTCACACCAACATTGGGAGAAATAAAATGGCTACAAAGAAAGTAACAGCTGTGATCAAATTGCAGTGTCCTGCAGGGGCGGCTACACCAGCTCCTCCAATTGGACCAGCACTTGGACCTCACGGTGTTTCAGCCCCAAAGTTCGTTCAGGAATTCAACGATCGAACTAAGTCAATGGAAAGAGGTCTTGTAATTCCTGTAGTAAT
>JAFNQK010000028.1 GCA_017386165.1 Treponema sp. | reverse complement strand
CATCCAAAACTGATTATTTTGCCAGATATAAAGATTTCACAGCGAGTGCGGCATGGATCAAGCTGAATGATGACGGAACAGTTTCAGCAAGGCTCTGCAGTTGCGCAAAAGCCTTCAACGGCGATATTAATACGCTACTCAAACTTAGCGGTGACAGGGAAATAAAAAATTCAGTTCCTGACGGAGGAAAGAATATTTCCAGGACAGCTGACGGTAAAGTAAAGAATGATAATCTGAAAGACAAATACCTTAAGGCTGGTAAAGGTTTTAAAACTCAGTATAAAGCCACGATATGCGATTTAGAAAGAAAAATTAATAACGGAATCAAGAAGCGGGCTCATTTTGAATTTGATCAAGACAAATTTGACAGCAGCAGTGCGGTAGACGGTTACCTTGTGTTCACCAATTACAGAGTAGAGGATGAGAAAATTCCCAACCATAAAAAATATGTCAACTACAGTTATTTTTATTACGATATAAAAGATACGGTAATTGATGTTTCTGTTGATGTTTACAATAAATTCGAACGTTCACAGTCCCCTGATACAAAAGAACTTGTAACATTCCTTAAAAACAACCAGCACAAAGAATACGGATTCCCGGTATGGGTATTTAGAGATAAAAAAGGTGTTATCCAGGAAATCGGGATCTGTAGAATGCCAAGACTTCTTTATCAATATTCTATTGATGATAAGGTAAACCAGAAATATCACGATTCAGATTATGTATTTGATCTGCCTGAACTGATGTTCGGTACAATTAGAAACGGAGATTGCAGCAATTTCAGTCTGAAGAGCAGGATCGGTTTTTCTGATTTTGTTTCCGATGATGTAATTTCTGGTTCAAGCTTCAGCAGGAAAATTCTTGTTCTGCAGGAACCGAAGACGTCTTTCACTGACGGATATCTGGTAAACGATCAGAATAATGAGCAGACCAACTATCAGCAGAGCAATTCCAGAATTTCCGGATGGAAGAGATATAAGGTTCAGGAAACTTTTGCAAATGTCGACAGCAGTTCTTTTACTGACGCACAGAAATCAGAAGTTGAATTTCTAACCAGGCCTGGAAATAAGTTCAAGGGAACAATATTGTTTCACAATCTCAGAAAAGAGGAACTCGGTGCGCTTTTGTATGTGATTAAATTCTGGGATAATGAAAACTGTTTCCATATGCTGGGGCACGCCAAGCCATACGGTGCCGGTGCAGTTAAAATGCATGTTGATGAAATTAGATTCCCGACATATGAAACAAATAAAATTAAAGCAGATGAAGCTATTGAATCATTTAAATCAGAAATGAGAAACTCTTTCGGTGAAGGATGGGAAAGTTGCATTCAATATGAAAATCTCCGCAAAATATCTCAGATGCATCGTGACTATTCAGGAATAAATGATCTTGTTTACAACAAACTGGATGATTTCCGTAAAGCACATAATAATAAGGATCGTAAAGAACATTTCCTGTATGAGACGAAAAGTGGAAATAAAGTTTCAACAAATACGCAGGATGTTTTCAGTAACGGCAGATATTACGATCAACTCGGTAAACTGCTTCGTTCTGATGCAAGGGTACCCCAGGACGAGAAAAAGCGTATCGCTAATCTAATTGCAGCAGAAAAAGAGCAGGAAAGGAAACAGAAACTTAGTGCCTCCCGTTCTGAATTTGAAAACCGTCTTGCTGAATTTCTTGATAAATACAGAAACGTTGTTCCTAATTCTACAGATAAGAATGTCAAAAAAGATGTCTTTGAGATTGTTACTCTAACACATGAGCATTTAAAAGAAATCAGCAAAGAATTGCTAATCAGTCTTAGAGATTATCTGCAGCGGGATGATTGTAACAAAAAGAAAATTTTTGATAGTTTTACAAAAGTACCTGAAAAGCAGAAGAAAAATGAAACGGTAAAAGAAGAACATAGAGTAATAAAAGCAAAAATGAAAGATATTATGGATTACTGCAACAATTAACCTCACTTATACGTGTATATGAGGATTTCAATGAGAAAAAAAAGATTGCCATCATTCTGCAGTTTGTCAGTCACAACCGGTTGAATTTAAACGATGCTGATCTGATTTTGCTGACAGAGGGCAGTCTGTTTGCAATGTTGAAAGCAGTACTTGCTGATTATAAGGGTGCATTCTCTTCATTGGAAGGCACTCTTGCTCTATCTTCTCGTTCGGGCATGGAGCCTGTTAGTTGATCCACAGGTGTGAAACCGGGAAATTGTTAATCTACTGATTGTATCTAATGCTCTGTATACAGGAGTAAACCCGCAATACGTGCTGATGTCCTCTTGTTCTGTTTATGAAACTTAAGGTATCTTCGTTTTTACAAAAATTCCGCTCATAAGCAGATTACAGACCGGAGGATCTGAAGTTACAGCGGACCGGTGGTAAATCATTCAGCATTCAGGCTTCCGCCGGATCTGAAACTGTAAAATCAGATCCGGTCAACTTCGGTGCTGTCAACAGAATTCAGCATTGAATTGCCGGTCTGTTG
>JAFNQK010000292.1 GCA_017386165.1 Treponema sp. | reverse complement strand
TTTCCTTCAAGGTATTCTGATTCGATGGCAGTACCCGGAGTAATTACTTCTACAACCTTGCGTTCTGTTAATCCTTTTGCTTTTGGATCTCCGACCTGTTCACAGATTACGATTTTTTTACCAAGACGTAAAAGACGGGCAATGTATATTTTTGAAGCATGATAAGGAATCCCGCACATAGGAGCGGGACCACGGTGAGTTAATGTTAAATTAAGAAGACGCGATATCTCAACCGCATCTTCAAAGAACATCTCGTAAAAATCTCCGAGACGGAAGAACAAAACTTCATTTTTATGCTCACTCTTAATGTTTACATATTGCTGCATTACCGGAGTGAGCGTTACTTCATTTTCCATGTTATTTACCTAATTCAGCAATAACCTGTTCAGTAATATCTACAGAATTTGAATACCATAAAATTGAATTAGCCTGCTGGAGACTTAAAATCATACTGTATCCGCCGGCTTCTGCAACCTTTGATAAGGTGTCATACAACTTGTTATAAAAAGCATCTGAGCCCTGAAGAGTTTTCTGCATTGATTCAAGTTCGACATTCTTGGCATTTGTATATTCAATAAGAAAATCTGTTTTTTTAGTAATTTCAGCCTGAGTTTTCTGACTCATAGCTTCATTTTTCTGTTTGTCATATTCAATTTTCTTTGACTTTAATTTCTGAAGCTCTTCTGTATACTTATTGATTTCATCCTGGAATTCAGCCTTCTTTTTTTCATAGTTGCGAACTGGTGCAGAATTGCGGAAATAAGCATTATAAACTTTTGCAGTATCTACAACGCCAAACTTTGTAATCTGCTGGGCAGAAAGAGCAGAACCTAATAAAAATATGCATCCGGCTAAAACAAATTTGATAATTTTCTTATTCATATTCTTTTCCTTAATCTAATTTTACTTATTTGTAACATTAAATGAAAGTACAAACTTCATTGTATCTTGCCAGCTCACACTTCCGTCTGAATACTTGAAAGTATTTGCAAAAAGCAAGTGAAGAGGGAACTGTGGCATCAGGAATCGTAAACCAGGTCCAAAACTGAAGTACCAGGCCTGATTTGACCAGTCTTCAAACATATCAGATACGGTACTTGTAACAGAGACTGCATCAAAGAAACCGTCCAGTCCAAGCATACCTGTAAAGATTGGGATTCTGAGTTCTGCACGAGCAGACAGCATTGATTTACCACGGGCAGTTGTACTTACACTATCCCAACCGCGACCATTAAACATACCGTCTACATAAACCTGACTTGAGCTTGAGAACAGAGTTCCTGGAACAGGGAACAAACACGAAAGTCCTACATAACCTGCAAGAACTGCCTTTAAGTTCCAGAAGCCATTGGCAATTGGAATATCAAACAAAGTTAAATATCCTTCAAGCTTTGTATCTGTGCGGAGATAAAATTCTTTCTCAAGGACAGGAATCAAACCGTACCATGCAAGTCTCTGATTAAAGAACCATCCTTTAGAAGGGTCATAATTGATATCACGGTCATCTAATGAAAGAGAAACAAAGACAGAATCTTTTAATCCAAAGCGGTTTGCACTTTTATTTACACCAGAATCAAGTGAAGTATAAAGGGCTTCGTTATAAAGGTTATCACTCAAAGTATTGGCCATACCACCGCTTACGGTAATAATTCCCCAGTTTGGAGTCCATCGGCGACCAAAAGAAGTTCCCAGGGTTGTAGACCAGGACTGATAGTTCATATAGTAGTAGCTTTCGTCAATAATACCACCAGAAAGCATATTCAATGCCAGGGCATTTTCAGATGAGTGAGAGAAAGAAAGGCTCTCGCTAAACTGAATAGGCTGACCAAACAACCATGACTGACCATAAGAGAAATCAACGGACTGTTCATCAGTAGAAATATTTACACCGGCAGAAATTGCCTTTCCTTCACCTTTAAGATTTGAGTTCTGCCATTTTAAGAACAATGAAACAGGAATTTCACCCGCCTTCTGAATACCGCTGAAGGTCATACCAAACTGAAGTGTTGTGGTAGACTGCTCTTCTACGGTTAAAACAAGGTCTACGAGATTTTCTTCTGAGCCGCTAACAGGTTCTGGCACAATGCTTGAGAAATACTGAAGATTGTAGAGGTTTCTCATTCCTGAAATAATCTTTTCGCGGCTGAAAACATCTCCAGGCTTAATAGGCAATTCTCGCAAGATAACTTCGTCCTTTGTTTTTGTATTACCTTTGATGATAATATTTTCTACATGGGCACGACTGCGTTCTGTAATTCTGATTGAATATGCAATAGTCTTGCGTTCTGTATCTTTATTAACAGTAGGATTAAAATCTGTAGTCATGTAACCGTTTTCATAGTAAACATTAGTAAGATTTGATAATCCTTCCTGATATTTAGTCTGATTAAATACGTCACCTACATTTAATTTAATATTGCTTAAAAGACGTTCTGTTGTAAAAATTTCATTTCCCTTGATTTCTGTACCGTTGTAGATATACTGAGCACCTTCAGAAAGAACAAATGTAAGGGAAATTTCATCACGATCTTTTTCTGTATTGAAGCTGTTTTCCTGAATGACATCGAGAATTACGGCATCAATATAACCACGAGTCATATAATAATTGATGATGGCCATTTTATCAGTTTCTAGAGTAGATTTCTGGAAAGCACCATCTTTTAAGAATCCCACTTCCTTTAAGGTCATTTTGCTCTTAAGAGTTTTCTGTGAGAAAACTGTATTTCCCATAAACTTGATTGAAGAAATTACAGCGTTTGAACCTTCAGAAATATTAAAGGTCAAAACAACGCCAGCATCAGTAGCTTGTGAAGAAATAGAAACTTTTGCCCCGGAAAATCCCTTTGAAATATATAAATCTCTCAACGCTCTTTCATCAATGAGGGCATTTGATTCAACGTAAACATCACCAGTTTTGATGGTAATAGTATCTCTCAATTCATTATTACGGATTTTTTTATTACCCTTAAAAATAATCTCAGAAATCACAGGGTATTCTTTTACTGTAAATACAACTACAACTTTATCTGCGTTTTTAGAATCATGTTTTGCATAAGGCTCAATTGATTCAAAATAAGAAAGAGCCTCAAGACGATCATAAAGTTCAAGATATGTATCATCTGTAAATGTTCGGCCAATATACTTATTTACGATTCCGGTAAGTTCTGTTTTTTTGACACTTGAAAGACCTTCAAATGTAATATCACTGATTACCTTGTCGTAAAACCATCCGTCAGAATCCTGAGCAGTTAGTGTCGCTGGTAAAAAAACAAATATAAAACTTATTGCAGCGATAACTTTTACAATTTTACTTTTTAAGGATGACATTTATTTACCTCTTATAATTAAAAAGAAAAATTCCATGAAAGGGTTACAGAAGTTGACGAAACAATTCTGCTGTTCATAATAGCATCAATATCAGGAGCCATACTCCAGCGGATATTAACAAATGGAGATGTAAGTTCAAAACCTAATTCAGGCTTGAAAACAAGTCCTCCAATTGTAAGGGTATCACCTACTCGTGTATCATCGTAAGTCCAATGCATCAATGCATCTACATACAAATCACTTCCAAAGTATTTACCAATATAAACAGTCGAATTATCCAAAAAGTTACCAATTCCAACTGAGTTGACAGCAGAAAATGACAGACCATTTGAAAGTCCCTGCTTAAGGGCATTCTGTAATACATTAGTTCGTATTGACAATATATCAAAATTAAGGAACTCTCGCAACTTATTTTCTATATTACGCCCGATAAAGGACTGTACCGCATAATCTCCGGCAGACAATAAAAGACTTGAAACATTATCAGAATCTCCCAGGGCAATTTGTCCCAGCATTGTTTTGATTTCAGTTTCAGAACGGGCAGGAATAGAGCTGAACTGAGGATTAAAGTTCAAAAGATACTGGTTGTTTGCAGAAAGAATAATTCTGATATCGTTACCGGCATCATCCCGTTCTCGGGTTTCGGCCTGAACAGTAATCAGAGGATTGAAAGTCGGATCATTTGCATTAAAACGCATTATACCCTTTTTAAGATAGAAGCTTCGGTTCAAATAAGATATATCTCCCGAACGGAGTGCAATTTCTCCGTCAAGCTTAAATGAACCATCAGTAGTATCCATTGAGACAGAAAATTCTGAATCAGGAACAAATACT
>JAFNQK010000291.1 GCA_017386165.1 Treponema sp. | reverse complement strand
TTTTGGCATATCAACGCCAGTGATTTTTGAAACTTCGTCAACAACTGCACGAGCTTCTGGGAATGCTTCACAAATATCCTTCAACATTCCAGGTTCCTGAGCACCCTGACCAGGGAATAAAAATGCAAATTTCTTAGACATATATACCTCGTTTATTTAGTGACAATTATATAATTTTTTGTCAATTCAACAATTACAGTCTAACAAATTCACCAAAATTGTCAATAAGTACAAGGCTAAACTGAGATTTAAAAATAAAAAAACCGCCCATCAAATGTGAGCGGTTTATCATGACAGAAATCTAACTATGCTTCTGTAGATTCTGTCTGAGTTTCTGAAGCTGCAGCAACAGGTGCGTTTTTAGCTTCAACTCTTGCCTTATTCTTTAAAGTTGCTTTACAAACTTTACAGATATTTACTGTCTGTCCGTCAACTTCCTGCTCGTAAAGACATTTTACATTATCTTTCTTACAGATAGGGCATGTTGCTCTTCCATGTGCAGGAAGAGTACGAATTCCAGTTCCGCGATGGTTCTTAGACATTTCTTACTCCTTATCTGCAGCATCAGCTTTTGGAGCTTCTGCTTTCTTTGCAGTAGTTTTTTTAGCAGCAGGCTTTTTTGCTGCAGGTTTCTTTTCAGCAGCAGCTTTTGCTTCTTTTTTTGCAGCAGGTTTCTTTTCTTCAGTAGAAGCTTCAGAATCAAGCTTGTAGTCTACCAATTCAAGGATAACCATATCAGCAGCATCGCCCTGGCGGAAACCAAGTTTAAGAACGCGTGTATAACCACCATTACGATCTTTCATGCGTGGGCCGATTTCAGTGAACAATTTGTTCAAAATCTTTTCGTCCTGAATGAACTTTGCAGCTTCACGACGATTGTGAACAGAATCAACCTTGCTTCTTGTAATTAATTTTTCAGCAGCTTTTCGTACTTCGAGTGCTTTTGATTTTGTTGTAGTAATACGTTCAAATCTAAAAAGCGAAGTAACCATGTTTCTAGACATAGCACGACGATGTGCTGTTGTGCGTGAAAGCGGATTAAAACCATTTCTATGATTCATCTGTTTCTTCCTTCTGCTTTGTTTTATTGACAGCATTCTTCAGATGACTATAGTCTGTCATACCAAGTGTAAGACCCCATTCCTGAAGTTTTTCCTTGATTTCTGTAAGACTCTTCTTTCCAAAGTTACGAGTCTTTGCAATATCATCTTCTGTCTTTTTTGTTAATTCCCCAATAGTGCGGATATTTGCATTCTTCAAGCAGTTTGAAGAACGTACTGAAAGTTCGAGTTCTTCTACAGGAGTATTAAGAACTTCTTTTACTCTTGCATCATCTTCATCACTTTCATCACTACTAGAGATTTCGCTATCATTAAAGTTTACAAAAATTGAAAAATGATCTTTTGCAATCTTTGCAGCTTCGGCCAATGCATCTTCCGGTGCAATTGTTCCATCAGTCCAAACTTCAAGTATAAGCTTATCGTAATCGTTACGCTGTCCTACACGACAAGGTTCAATAGAATATTTTACCTTTGGTACAGGAGTAAAAATAGCATCCATTGGAATTGTACCTACAACTTCAATGTAATGTTCATTTACTTCAGCTGGAACATACCC
>JAFNQK010000290.1 GCA_017386165.1 Treponema sp. | reverse complement strand
GAATATGTGATGTTAAAGTTCTTAAAGATTTTATCAAGAACACGGAAGGTTCCTCCGTATACGTTGCTTGAAATAATGATTTTATCACCGCTTTTGAACAGAGAAAGAACTGCTGTAAGGGCTGCCATTCCCGAACCAAAGGCAAAACCGTGGGTGCCCCCCTCAAGTTCTGCAATCAATGCTTCTAGAGCTGCGCGGGTCGGATTACCTGTTCTTGAATATTCCCATCCCTTGTTCTGACCGATGCCCTGCTGTTCGTAGGTTGATGTCTGATAGATTGGAACGTTTACTGCTCCTGTATGTTCGTCTCCGTAAATTCCACCGTGAATCAAAGCTGATTCGATTGTTTTGTAGTTTTTTGCACTCATATAATTTCCTCTTAAAATATGATTAACTTGATTCCGCTCCCGCTACAAAGTCACACAGCCTCACTGCTGTCCTCGTTGTTTTTCCAATTTGCATGCTGCATTGGAAAAAACAACTGCGGAAGGGTTTCGGCTGGATGCCTTTTTCGCTTGCGCTTCATCAACTTAATCATCTTGTCATATTCACTCCGATTAAAAAAAAATCCGCTGATTTATTCAGCGGACTGTATGAAAATCAAATCTATTTAGAATGACTTTATGCATAACAGACCGCCCGGATTTTGCAACACATGCAGCAACATGAGAACATTTTCTGTAAACAACAAGTCATTTTCATAGTCATCATAATTTCCTCATTAATTTTTTGTTTATTCTACCTACTCTCTCGATAGGTTTAATCTATAACTTATAACCTACTTTGTCAATAGGTTATAAAATTATTTTTTATTTCTTTTCCCTCTTTTTCTAGCCTGAACAAAATGAACGTTTTCGTAGGCTCTTAAATTGTCATTTCGACCGGTAAAATAGTTTCTCTGGATATCCTTTGGACGCTCGTGGTTTTCAATCTTGAGGGAATGGCGTCCCAGAGCTCTTTTAATCTGCCATACAGAAAAGCCCTTTACCATAGGTTCACCAAGTCTTGCCGTAATGTCTGCAAGCTCTCTTACTCGTGGAGAAGCTTTTTTAGAAAGTGTTGTCTGATCAGGAAAATCAAAAATAATTCGGCTATCTTTATTTGTAAGGTCGGAAATTATTTTTAATGTCTGCTCAAAAACATTAAGTTCCAGATAATATGAAACACCAAGAATTGCAGTAAAAGTTGGAAGCATTGGATTAAAGCCGTTTTCTAAAAGCTTTTCTTTAAGGCTGTCTTTATTAAAATCCACAGGAACAAAAGTGAGGTTTCGTGGAAGCATCCATTCAAGCTCTTTGATTCTTTCTTTTTTATAAGCCTGTGTATCCGGGTGATCGATTTCAAAAACCTGAATATTTTCATTTGTATTTCTAAAGGCAAAAGAATCCATTCCTGCCCCGCAGATTACATACTGAATCTTTTTTCCGCCGGCTGTATATTTTTCTGCAAAAGCCGAAAGCTCTTTCTGCGCAAAACTGATGCGTGAAAGGGGAATTGGCAGCATGTAGTCGTAAAGGGCCTGCTTTATATTTTTATGGCAGAACCAGTACCGTTCATCCTGCTTTGAAAGGTCAAAATCGTTTTCGATGAGTTTACCCATTTCTTCGTACTGAGTTTTTCCCATAAGGTCGAAAGCAAGGTAATCATCAAAAACTTTGTCGGTTCCGTAATTTGAATGAAATGCCCGGGCAAAAGAGCAAAGTTTTGCTGTAATACTTTCCTGATTGTCTACCATAATTAAAATCCTAGTAATTTGATAGGTTTAAGTTATGGCTTATTACCTAGTTTGTCAATAGGTTATAAAGAGTCTTGTATTTTTATTTTTCTAAGTTATAATTATTATTAAATGAAAAAGAAAATACTCTTAAGTTTTGCAATACTACTCAGCTGCTCTGTTTCCTTCTTGTCCGCAAAAAGTCAAAGCGGAATTTTAAGTTCTGCCCTTTCAGGATTAAGAATTTCTTCCGGTTATACAAATGCCTTTTCCCTTTACAACATGGATACCTATTCCAAAATTGCACCCGGCGCATTTTTAGGATATGAATATACCCTTCTCCTGTTGCTTGTTAGCCGTGATGCCTTTCTCGGCTTCTAACTGCCCGTCCGCAGCGTTCGCCGCGGCAATAGCCTTGGAGTAAAAGTCGGTGGCAGTGTTCATTAGGTTTCCATTCCATATCT
>JAFNQK010000289.1 GCA_017386165.1 Treponema sp. | reverse complement strand
GCTTCCTCCCTCAAGAACTGGAATCTGCATATGATTAACTATATCGATTAACTGTTCATCAATATTCTGAATTTCCAGCATGATTCTTTCATCGAGATAATTGCGCTTGCAGAATTTTTCTTTGTCTTCTGCTTTTGAAAAAGCTTTAAAAATGTTGAGATAAGAAACAAAGTCGCCCTGAATATCCCGGAATGCGTGATGAGCCCGTCGAGCTTCAAGTTCTTCTCCTGGTGGCAAAATGAACGGGGTATGAGCACTTAAGAAAGAACATGCAATTAAGACTTCGCCGAGAACATTTGGATATCGCATAATGGATTCAACAATAATTCGGCTGATTCTTGGTTCAAGAGGGAACTGAACCATCAGTTTTCCTATTGAAGACAGGGTGTTGTCCTTGTCCAGAGCCCCCAGCATATTCAAGGTATCAACAGCACCGATGATATTTTCTAGTCCAGGTGTAGAAAGAAAATCAAATCCTGCAAAATCTGTAATTCCAAGATCTGCCATCTGAAGAACAACTTCGCTGAGGTCTGTTCTGAAAATTTCTTCTATTGTGTAAAGAGGGCGGGTGTCAAAGTCCTTACGAGGAAAGAGTCTGTAACAGGTTCCTGGTCTTGTTCGTCCTGCTCGGCCTCGTCTCTGGTTGCAGCTTGCTTTAGATACTTGTGTTTCTACAAGGCTTGAAGTAAAGGTTCTTGGGTTATAAAAATTAAGCTTGGCAAGTCCTGAATCGATTACAGTCGTAATATCTGAAATTGTTACAGAAGTTTCTGCAATATTTGTTGAGATTATAACTTTTCTTTTTCCCCGTGGGGCCGGCAAGAAAACTCTCTCCTGATCTTCTTTTGAAAGGCGTCCATAAAGAGGAAGTGTATGAATTTTTCGAGCAAAGCGTGAGGTGTCCAGCATTTTCATACAGTCTTTGATAATCTTTTCTCCAGGAAGGAATATTAATATTCCGCCGTTATCATCATTGTCCAGAGTTCTTTCGACGGTATTGCAGATTTTAGTTAAAAGAGCTTCGCAGCCTGCTTCTGAAGTTGTTGTTGCGGCAATTGCAGGAGGATCATATACCATGGTAACCGGATAGGTTATTGTTTCGATTGTGACAATCGGGCAGTTTCCAAAATATGAACTGAATGCTTCTGCGTTCATGGTTGCAGAGCTTACGATTACCTTAAATTCTTTTCTTGCTTCAAGAACTCTTTTTAATAGCCCCAGTACAAAATCGATGTTAAGGCTTCTTTCGTGAGCTTCATCCACCATTATTACGGAATATTTACTCAGCCAGGGGTCTAATTTCATTTCCTGCAGGAGAATACCGTCTGTCATGATTTTGATTTTTGTTGTGGAATCAGTTTTGTCTTCAAAACGCATCTTATAGCCTACAAGACCAGGGTAGGTGGTTCCCAACTGTTTTGCTATGAATTCGCTGACGCTCAATGCGGCAATTCGTCTTGGCTGTGTTACGGCAATCATTCCTGTGCTGTCATAGCCTGCTTCGTGTAAAATTACTGGCAATTGTGTAGTTTTTCCGGAACCTGTTGGGCTCTGAACAACAATTACCTGATTATCTTTTAGTGCTTCGAGAATTTTTTCTTTTTGTTCATAAACCGGTAATGATTTATAGTCTAACGCCATATTATTGTTTCCTTTGTCTTTTCTGATATCTCTTTTCGTGCCTGAATATATTTTGCCCATCCAGTTCTACCTGTTTCATTGAGGTATGAAATGAAGTTTTCGTCTAATTTTTGGATTACAAACTCCCAGGCTGTATTTATATATGTTGTTATATAAAAAGGTTCTGATTTTGTAATAACTGGCTCTGGATCCAGATTTGTTTTAGTAAAAGTTAATTTCCAGATAAATCCGTCTCCTGTATCATCTCTTGGGTTTTCCGGATTCTGGAAATCAGGTTCCCATCTTTGTCCGCTGATTACATTTCCGTTGCCGTAGATTATTGCTTTTCTTAAAACTTTAGATTGTGCATCTCCTATAAGTTCTCTTTCCCTTATTATATGGGGGTGGTTAGTATATATTACATCAACACCTGCATTATTCAAAAGATTATAATAATACTCTTTTCGTTTTTGTGCGACAGGAGCGATATATTCCGGTTCATCTGTATGAATTGAAACTATAAATAAATCGCAGGGGTTATTTTCTCTAAGTTCTTTGAGATAACCGGAGAATTCTTCCCATCCTGATTTAGAAGAAACTACATAGTTCATGTAAGAACGAAAATCTGGACGGTTTAAGATTTCTGTGACGGCACTGTACAAGATGGTCCAGTTTTCATTTTTAATTATCTTATATGAAATTGGACTGTGCGGTATTTCATTCAAACCGCTGACATAGACAGGGCGATGAGAATTTTTTGTATGATTTTCAATTGTGTTTGCCCAGGAAATAGTTCCTTTAATTCCTTCTAGGCCCTGATCGTTTGAGTGATTATTTATGACAGAAAAAACATTAAAACCAGCATCTATTGCGGCCTGTGGGTAACTGCTGTTCATATTAAAATTAGGATAAGTAGAAAATGGAATGGAATCACATACAGGGGCTTCTATATTGGCAAAAGCGTAGTCGCAGTCAGTAATTATATCCGAAATTCCAGCCCAGATTTTGCTGTATTTTTTCATATTATAATTGGGCTTATGTGCCATGATATCTCCTGCAAAAACAAGGGAAATATTATGCTGCACCGGAGCTTCTGGGATTTTTGGTGATGATTTACATCCAGAAAAAACGAGAGGTAAAAGTATAATTGAAAAATAAACAGCTTTTTTCATTATTTCTTCTATTATAGCATAAATAATTAATCAAAAAAAGTTTTGTTTGCATTGAAATTTTAATATATTTTAGTCATAATAAGGTGTTATAGGATTATAAGATGGGCTCAAAATCTAGTAAAAGAGAAGAAAAATTACAGCATGTTATTGAACTGGAACAGAAACTGAACGAAATCCAGGATTCTGATGTCCTTTTGGAAGCTATTCTTACAGAAACTCGTAAGATTTGTAATGCAGATGCCGGTTCTATTTATGTAGTGCATAATAATAATCTAAAAATTAAACATGCCCAGAATGATACTCAGTTAAGAGAATTGCCATCGGGTGAAAAACTTCCATATCTGTTCTTCTCTTTCCCTGTAAATGAATCTTCAATCGCAGGTTATGTTGCAACCCATAAAACAACTCTGATTATTGATGATGTATACGAAATCCCTGAGGATTGTCCTTATAAGTTTAATAAACTTACCGACATGACAACTAATTACAGAACAAAGTCAATGTTTACAATTCCTCTGATTATGAATAATGGTCAGCTCCTTGGGGTTTTGCAGGTTATCAATAAACTTACAGAAGATGGTGAAGTAATTTCATTTGATAACGACGATAAAATCTTTATCAATCACTTTGCAAGTTATGCTGTTCAGCCTTTGCAGAATGCATACCGAACTCGTGATACTCATAAAAAGATGCTCAAGATGTCGGAATTTAGAGATCCTAAGGAAACTTTCCTCCATGTAGAACGAGTATCTAGTTTTGCTCTTGAAATTTATGACCGCTGGGCATTTGATCACAACATCACAGAAGAAGAAAAACACAGTTACCGAGATAACTTGAAAATTGCTGCAAAATTCCATGATATCGGTAAAGTAGGTATTTCAGATATTATTTTAAAAAAGCCTGGTCGTTTTGAAGAAGAAGAGCGTGCAATTATGAAAGGACACACCTGTATTGGTGCCCAACTTTTTGCTCCACCTGCAACAGAATCAGATCAGATGTGTATGGATGTTGCTTTGTATCATCATGAACGCTGGGATGGTGGAGAAGCAGGTTATCCTGGTCCTGTAGACTTTGCAAATTTCGAAATCGGTAGTCCTGTTGTTGTTGAAAAACATTTAAAAGGCGAAGAAATCCCTCTTGCTGCCCGCATTGTTGCAGTCGCTGATGTATTTGATGCATTGTCTCATCGCCGCTGTTATAAAGAAGCCTGGTCTCTGGATGAAGCCTTTAGAGAAATTCAGGATAATTCTGGTTCTCAGTTTGACCCGGAAGTTGTTC
>JAFNQK010000288.1 GCA_017386165.1 Treponema sp. | reverse complement strand
CTGTCTAAAAATGCTGTACAGAGAAAACTTGACTCATTGTCGATACAAATATAAGTCTGGAAAGTATCAGTTCTAATTTCATAATAATCCTTTTGTTCCAGAAAAGAAGGAAGATAGGGGTCTACAAGAATAAAATCAGACCTGCAAAGTATTTTTTCAATATTCTGCAGCTTTATTTGATTTATCTTCTTTGGCTTTACTGCGTTTTCTGTAAACTCGGAACAAATTATTCCATTTAGAACTTCTGTCTTATCCAAAAGCCAAGGATTTTCCGGGAGTTTTTGTTCCAGTTTTTGCCAGTTAAAATGGAGTGCATAATTAAGGCTGTTTTGTTCTGTCTGGGTAGTAGCGTTGTAAAAGAGTTTTAGTATCTCGCTTGAAAAGCCCTTTTTCCATTCAAGATATGTAGAATAGGGAAAAATCCCTCCGCATGGCAAGAAAAATCTCCCTTCATAAGTGCCGCATTTTATAATCGGGTATGCACGGATACTAATGGGGTAGAAGTGGCTTTCTGCAATTTCCGGGCTTTTTATAAAAAAGGATTTCTGGTCTAAGGCTAGAACTTGTTTTTCTAAAATGCATCCTCTCTGGATTTCGATTTCCCACCCGATGAAAGAGATGTTTGCCGTAATCTCAGAAAACTCCAGCACCTCAGGAAGGAAAAACTCCGTCTCTGAAAGGTCGTTCCTGCAGCTTGTACTGGCTGCCACAATACAAATTGCCAAAAGGGCTTTAAAGGTTTTGATAATTGTTTGCATATATAATATATACGCACAAACCCTGCTGTTTTCTGAAAAAACTATTCAAATTTTGCGATCTCACTCTGGCATAATTGGTCGCACAGTTCGTTGAATTCTATTCCTGCGTGGCCTTTGACCCAGTTCCAGGTCACATTGAGTTTCTGGTTGAGTTCGTCGAGTTTTATCCATAAATCCTGATTTTTGACAGGTTTTTTGTCAGCGGTTTTCCAGCCCTTTGCTTTCCAGCCTTTTATCCAGACGGTTATTCCGTTTTTTACATACTGGCTGTCGATGTTTACAGTAACTGGGCGGCTTGCAAATCCCGGAGTATTTACAATTACAGAAAGGGCAGAAATTGCTGCTGTGAGTTCCATTCTGTTGTTGGTTGTGAGTTTTTCTCCACCGCTGAGGCAGCGTTCTTCTCCGTCTGCAATCACAACGATTCCCCAACCTCCGGGCCCTGGATTTCCGTGGCATCCGCCATCTGTATAAATCGTAATTTCGCTCATATTCCTATAATATCATTTTTTTTATTTTTTTTCTTGCCGTTAGTCACTAATTTTTATATCTTAAAAGAAATATTGAAATTAATTTTTAGAGGTAAAATAGAAAATGGCAAAACAGTTGTTATTCAATGAAGATGCTCGTAAAAAACTTCTTTCAGGTGTAGAACAGATTGCAAAGGCTGTAAAGGTAACATTAGGACCTTGTGGCCGCATGGTTATGCTTGATAAGAAATATGGTGCACCAACAATCACAAAGGACGGAGTATCTGTAGCAAAAGATATTGAACTTGCAGATCCTTATGAAAACATGGGTGCTCAGTTTGTTCGTGAAGTTGCTTCTAAGACAAACTATGATGCAGGTGACGGTACAACAACTTCTACAGTTTTGGCTTACGCTCTTGTTCGCGAAGGCTTTAAGGCCGTTGCTGCCGGTATGACTCCAATCGAAGTAAAACGCGGTATGGATAAGGCTGTTGCAATCGCTGTTAACGAAATCAAAAAGAACTCTAAACCGGTAAAAGACGGTGCTGATATCAAGAATATTGCTTCAATTTCTGCAAATAACGATCCAGAAATCGGTACACTCATCGCTGATGCAATTGAAAAGGTTGGAAAAGACGGTGTTATCACAGTAGAAGAATCAAAGAACATGGATACAACTGTTGATACTGTAGAAGGTATGCAGTTTGATCGTGGATATATTTCATCTTACTTTGTAACAGACCGCGAACGCATGGTTGCAGAATACAGCGATGCTCTCGTTCTTATCTATGACAAAAAGATTTCTTCTATGAAGGATCTTCTTCCAATTCTCGAAAAAGTTGCTAATGCAGGCCGTGCACTCATCATCATTTGTGAAGATGTTGACGGTGAAGCTCTTACAACTCTCGTTTTGAACACAATCCGTGGAACAATCAAGGTTTGTGCTGTTAAGGCTCCTGGATTTGGTGATCGCCGCAAGGATATGCTTCAGGATATCGCTATTCTTACAGGTGGACAGGTTGTTTCAGAAGAAGTTGGTCTTAAACTTGAAACAATCGATATGTCTGTTCTCGGACAGGCTAAGTCAATCAAAATTGACAAAGACAATACAACAATCGTTGGTGGAGCAGGGGACAAAGCAAATATTGCTGCCCGCGTTGCAGAAATCAAAAAAGGAATCGAAAAGGCAACTTCAAGCTATGACAAAGAACAGCTCCAGAAGCGTCTTGCAAAAATCGCAGGCGGCGTAGCTGTAATCAATGTTGGTGCTACAACAGAAACAGAAATGAAAGAAAAGAAGTTCCGCGTAGAAGATACAATCGCTGCTACACGTGCTGCTCTTGAAGAAGGAATAGTTTCTGGAGGTGGACTTGCTCTCATCCAGGCTGCAAAGGCTCTTGAAGTACCTGCTGATTTGTCAGAAGACGAAAAAGTTGGTTTCAAGATTGTACGCCGTGCCCTCGAAGAACCAATCCGCCAGATTGCAGACAATGCCGGAATCGACGGTGCTGTAATTGCAGAACGCGCTAAGACAGAAAAAGAAGGTGTTGGTTACAACGCATACTCAGGAGAATGGGTAAATATGATCGAAGCTGGTATCATCGACCCTGCTAAGGTTACAACTTCAGCTCTCAAGAATGCCGCATCTATCGCAGGAACTCTCCTCACCACAGAATGCGCAATCACCGACATCCCTGAACCAAAAGCCCCAGCCGCTCCAGCTGCCGATCCTAGTATGATGTACTAGTCAGTTTACCGACAGGTAAACTGAAGCAAAAGTCAGAATGCATTGACTGTTGAAAATGCATTGATGACTTTTGCGGACTGTCTAATAAGAACAGAGCGTTGGTTGAGCATGTCGCCCCCCATGATTGGTCATTTCGACATGCTCAATGACCGCATGCATTGAGCTTATTAGGCAGCTTTTTTTTATCAAAACTCTCTTTTTTCAGCAAATTTACCCAAAATTTTAGTTAAAAAACGATATCATTTCTTCTATATAATAGATTCTTGTTTATACGATTTTTTCATTTTTTTCTTGACACTAATAACGAAATGTTTAATCATTGAAAGATATGTGTAGGTATTTTTTTTACCAAATATAAAGTTGGGGTGACAGCTTGGCTTTAAAACAACTAACATTAGGAGGAGATAAAAAAATGTACACATTATTTGTAAAAAAACATTCTAAGGTGTTTTTTGCATCAATCTGTCTTGCTCTTACAGCAATGTCACAGAGTTTTTCAAAACCTAAATCTGAATACGTAAAAGAAGAGGAAGGTTTTTATTACGGTTATGGTAAGGCTTCTACCAACGAAGAAGCAATCGCAATTGCAAAAAAAGATTTAATTGAAACTGCATTAACATCAACATTAAGATTAAAGAACTCAAGAGCACCAAGAGTTCTTATCAGTGATGAAACTGCAAAAGCTCGTCTTGTAAATATCAAACCAACATATCCAAATCCAAAAAATCAGTTGAATGTTGTTTATAAAATTTCACTCAAAGACTGGGAAAAAGATTCTAAGACTTATGAAGAAGCTCTTCGCAAGAAATTGACCCCAGTTTATGACAGCCTTTCTGGAAAAGTATCAAGTGCTGAAAAAATTGAAAAATCAATTTCAATTCTCAATGAACTTGCACTTGCCGGAGAAACTGATCTTTTGACTTTGCAGGCAGGAGCAACAGAATTGTTCTCACGCAAAGTAGAAGGTATCTGCCAGTCTGTTTTGAACAATATGGTTTTCGCCGTAGAAACCAAAAACGGAATCGTTGGTCCAGATACAGAATTCATTATGTCAATCAAGGATAAATCTGGTGCTGCTGTTCCAAATATCAGCGTAAAAGCTGTATGGGAACTCGCTTCTTTGCCAATTACAACTCTTGGAGAAGAAGTTGCTCCTGTAATCTCTGTTGTAAAGACAGACAATGAAGGAAAAGCAAAAATCGATTATCCAATGGGAGAAGAATATCTCAACAAAATCGTATGTTTAACAGTTTCTACAGCTTTCTCTATGTCAGAAACCGCTTCAAAAGAAATGCGCAAACTTGACGCAGAAAGCTCAGTAGAAGGACACTATGTTTACTACGAAAATCTTGAAAACGCTTACAAGTCTGTAACAGTAGAAGCAGGCGACTATAAAACTGGTGCTGTAGCACAGGATAAGCGTGCTGGGGTAAAAGAAAAAGAACGTGATGCAACTCTTTCTGCTTATGCAATTGATTTGGCTCCAGTAACAAATTATCAGTATGCCGCTTATATCTACACAACTGAATCAGAAAATGCTCCAGAGTTTTTTGATAACTATGATTACAACCAGGAAAATCAGCCTGTAATCGGCATTTCTGCAAAGGACGCAGAAGGCTATGCTGAATGGCTTTCTGAACAGACCGGTGCAAAATATAGACTTCCAACAGATGATGAATGGGAAGTTGCTGCCCGCGCAGGTGTAGCAAGCACTTACCCATGGGGTGATGATGTTCCTTCAAAGAATAAATGTGCTAACTATAAAGGAAATGGTCAGTACAAGGGAACTTCTCCAGTTGGTTCATTCATGAACGGAAGCAATGCCTGGGGTCTTGTAGACATGTCTGGTAACGTATGGGAATGGACATCTTCTAATCGTTCTGAAACAGAAGGTCTCCGTACTGTAAAAGGTGGTTCCTGGATGGATGGTCCAATGGATTTGCGTATTTCTAACTTCAAAAATCTTGAAGAAGAATCAAATGGTCCAGATATTGGATTCCGTCTCGTAAAAGAAGTTGAACAGACAGCTAATAATGAGGAGAACTAAGAATGAAAATTAGAAAAGTTGGTATATTTTTACTATCTGTATTTGCCGCAGGCTTAATTGCATCATGTGCTACTGGCGGTAAATTGTCAGATTCAGATCCAGCAGTTAAACGCGGTGTTACTGCATGGAACACTCGTGAACCACAGGCTGCTATTGCTTACTGGGAAGAAATCGAAGACAGCGCAAAGAAAAAGAAGTGGTTGAACATGGTTAATTTGTACGAAGCCGGTGTTAAGGCATTGGAAAGTACAGATTCAATTAAGGCTTCTAATGAACCAAAGCTTTTGCAGGCTTGTAATACAGCCCTCAACAAGTTCAGTGCATTGGATCCAGCTCTTGAACTTCCAGAAGATATCTGCGACATGGGTTCTGAATTGACTACTGGCCGCATCGATAAGCTCCTTGCTCAGGAACGAGTTTCTGAAGCAAAGAAAATGCTTAAGACTGGTGTTTCTGTATACGGTTCAAGCAAAGAATTTGATACAGTTGCAAAAGAAGTAGAAGTTTGTGAAACAATCGCAAATAAAAAGAACAGCCTTTTGAATCAGGCAAAGAAAGCTGGCGAAAAAGAAAACTTTGATGACAAGATTGCTGCATTTGATGCAACAATTGCAAAGTATCCTGCTGTTGAATCTGAAGTAAACGCTGCAGTTCAGGCATCTGGCGTAAAAGATACAGCCGGTGTATCTAGCTGTGCTCGCGCTTTCAAAAAGGTTCGCCAGGACATCGTAATTCAGCGTTCTGCTGCATTCCGTGAAGAAGCTTATTCATACCGTGACCGCATGGGTGAAGAATTTGCCCGCCAGCCTGAAGAAGGAACAGGAACAGGTAAAAACGGTGCATTTACAGTTTATGATATTCGCAATCACTACCAGTCAATCGGTAAGAACATGGACGATATCTTTGCTGAACTCGAAGCATTCCAGGCTAAATATCCAAAGGATGTTGGTCTTGATGTAATTGCAGAAGCAAAGGCTCAGAAAGATGATTTGAATGCAAAGATTTCTCAGATTAACAAAGAAATTGCTGTAAAAGAAGAAATTGAAAGCCGTGGTAAGACTGTAATGCCACTTATGATTGGTTTGTTCAACGCAGACCCTAACTCTACAGCTGATAACCAGAAGTCTCGTCCAGCTAAGTTCTCTGCTACAAAGCAGACAAAGAGCGAATACTGGTGGGGTATGGTTTCAATTCCAGCAGGCAAGATGAACGACCTTGTTATTACTCTTAAGGATAACCGCACTGTTCGCGTATTCAACCAGAATACTCACAGCGGTAAAGATATCGAAAAGAAAGGTCTTCAGGATTTGGTTTCTAAACAGAACAAAGTTGGAAACTCTTGGCCTGTATTGAACGCAGGAAAGAATCTTACTTCTGATAAATACTTCTTTGAAATCCAGAAGGGTAAAACAGACAGCTATTCTGGTGAAGTTGTTGTATATAACTCATTCGTTGTAAGGAGCCGCTAATTATGTTAAAGAGAAAATTATTTGGTGCTGCTTTACTTGCAGCTAGTGCTGCTTTGTTTATGTCATGTGGCCTTTTTGGAAAAAAAGGTATGACAGTAGCAGTTTCTACATTGCCTGATTCATTGAACCCAATTCTTCCACAGAATACATCAGGTTTGAATGTTGACGAACTTGTTTTTGATGGTCTTTTTAATGCTACAGTAGATCCAGACAGCAAGGTTCAGTACTTTGAACACGCTCTCGCAGACAGCATCGAACAGGATGTAAAGACTAAGAAGATTTATACAGTTACACTTCGTGAAGTTGACTGGCATGATGGTACACCTGTAACTGCAGATGATGTTGTATATTCTTACAACGCTTATGTTCTTAAAGAAAACGGATCTCCAAACAGAGATTACCTT
>JAFNQK010000287.1 GCA_017386165.1 Treponema sp. | reverse complement strand
GAATACGGCATGCCAGGAGCCTGTAAGTATTGTTTCTCCAATTCCTCAGACAACCCGCAATGCAATCCGCGGAATTGTAAACACTTCTCTTGGACAGCTAGTTTTTGTTGATACCCCTGGTTATCACGAATCAGAAAAAAAGCTTAATCTCCGCCTCAAAAATGTTACTGAAGAGCAGCTCAAGGACAGCGATTGTATTCTGTATATTCTCGATACAACCCGGGAGCCTGGCAGCGAAGAAGAAATGAATGCTCAGCTTGCCGCAAAATATTCTGACCGTCTTGTAGTCGCATTAAATAAAACAGATTTAAAGGAATCAAAACCTCTTGTTTTCCGTTCTTTCATCAAGAATTTTATTCCTTCAATTTCAGATGACAGAATTCTTGAAATGTCAGCCAAAAACGATGAAGGCATTAACGAAGTTTTAAAGGCCTTGTACGCCATCGCACCTGTTCAGCCTCCTCTTTACAACGAGGATATGTACACCGATCAGAATATTGCCTTCCGTATTTCAGAAATAATCCGAGGCGAAGCAATTGCCCGTCTTACCCAGGAAATTCCTCATTGTCTTTATGTGGATATTGCAGATTTGGAAAGCCGTGGTTCAAATGGAAAGATTTGGGTCCGAGCCTTTATCTGTGTTGAGCGTGAAAGTCAGAAGGGCATGGTAATTGGAAAAGGTGCTTCAATGATTAAACAGATTCGCACAGAATCCTGCAAAAAAATCGCTGATGTTTTCCCGTTCAAAGTTGAGTTGGATCTCCAGGTTAAAGTTGATAAAAATTGGCGTCAGCATGATTTTACATTGACAAAACTTATTCCGTAATTACGGTTTCTCAGGTAGAAAAAGCGAATAAATAATGCTAAAATCATATATTATGAATGCTTTTCAGATATTTGCTGGTAGTCCTAATATTTTAGGAGCCACTCCAAAAGATGATGGTGTAAACTTTGCCGTTTACAGTAAAAACGCTGAACGAGTTGTTCTTGATTTGTTTGAAAATGCTGAAGATAAGCAGCCGTCTCTTTCTCTTGAATTTGATCCAATAAAAAATAAAAGCGGTTCCATCTGGCACATGTTTGTAAAAGGCCTCTCAAGTGGTGCCTGTTATTTATATCGTGTTGACGGACCTTATAATCCTCCTCAGGGACATAGGTTCAATTTTAATAAATATTTAATTGATCCCTATGCAAAATGTCTTACAAAAGGCTCTGTTTTTCAGTCGTATAACAAACAGAGGCAGCTTGGACTTGCAGGAATAGAAAACGGAAAACTCAGTGACCTTTCAAACTTTCCAAAGTGCGTAGTTATTGATGATTCTGATTTTGACTGGCAGGGCGACCGTCCGTTAAATATCCCTATTAATAAAACAGTCTTTTACGAAACTCATTTAAAAGGATTTACTGCATCCCCAACCAGCGGTGTTTCTGCTCCAGGAACTTACAAGGGGGTTATCGAAAAAATTCCTTATCTCAAGGAACTGGGGATTACCGCTGTTGAATTTATGCCAATTTTTGAATTTGATGAGCATGAAAACAGCAATATCAATCCAAAAACCGGTGAACTTTTAACCAATTACTGGGGTTACAGTACAATAAACTTCTTCAGTCCAAAAACAACTTTTGCATACGACAAAACTCCAGGTGGAGCAGTAAAGGAATTTAAGACCCTTGTCCGCGAAATGCATAAAGCCGGCCTGGAAGTAATTCTTGATGTTGTTTTCAATCATACCGCAGAAGGAAATGAACACGGCTACACTTTCAGCTTTAGAGGCTTTGAAAACAGTGTTTATTATCTTCTCCCTGAGCATGAAAAGCAGTATTACACTAACTTCAGTGGTTGTGGAAATTCAATCAATGCGGCACATCCTGTTGTAACCCGTTTTATTCTTGATTCTCTCAGATATTGGGTAACAGAAATGCATGTAGACGGTTTTAGATTTGACCTTGCCGTTGAACTTACCCGTGACCAGCAGACTTTTATTCAGAATTTCCCACATTTGACAAATGCGATCAGTGAAGACGCTATCCTTGCAAATACAAAAATCATCGCAGAACCTTGGGACTGTGCTGGATATTTAGTTGGAGGCTTCCCTGGACGATGGAGCGAATGGAACGACCGCTTTAGAAATGATATCCGTCGTTTTGTCCGGGGCGATGAAGGTGTGGCAACTGCTGCTGCGACCCGTCTTTCTGGTAGTTCTGACCTTTACAATCATCATGGCCGTACTCCAAACGCAAGCGTAAACTTTATTACCGCTCACGATGGTTTTACTTTGAATGACCTTGTAAGTTATAACGGCAAGCATAACGAAGAAAACGGCGAAAACAACCGTGACGGTGCTGATGATAATAACTGTTACAATCATGGATACGAAGGAATTACCGTAAATCCAAAAATCGAAAATCTTCGTCTTCAGAAAATAAAGAATTATATTCTCTGTCTGCTTGTTGCGCAGGGGGTTCCTATGATGCTTGCCGGTGATGAATTCCGCCGCACTCAGATGGGAAATAATAATGCCTACTGCCAGGATAATGAAATCAGCTGGATTAACTGGAATCTTGAAAAGAAAAATCAGGATCTATTCAACTTTGTTAAAAAGATGATAAAACTTCGTCTTTCTCATCCAGTATTCCATCGAAATATGTTCTTTAATCACGAAAGGGCAGAAATCGAATGGTACAATGCAGAGGGGCGTGTGCCTGACTGGTCCAAGATGAAACGCTTCCTTGCAATGAAGCTTGTTGGTTCTAAAACCCGCAACGAAGACGGTTCTTCTGATAACGATTTCTACATTGCCGGAAATACGGATATCTACGATATCACAATTACACTTCCTTCTTGTACAAGAGGAAAAAAATGGTATCGCGCCGTAGATACTTCTGTTATGGGTGATGAGTGTATTCCTGAGCCTGGAATGGAAGAAATTTTGAAAGAACAGCAAAGATATGTGCTTCCAGCAGGAAGTTTTGTCATTTTAATTGCAAAATAGTCTATCAAAAGATTGAAAAAAATGTTAATCTTTTGTACCTTTTATTATTAGGATTAACCTGGAGGTTATTTAAATGAAGTTTGATGCCGTAAAATTTAAAGAAAATCTTGAAGGCCGTCTTAAGAGACAGTATGGAAAAGATATTTCTCAGGCAAATAAACATGATCTTTTTGATGCTGTGTCTGCATCAGCTCTCGAAGTTATCATGGAGAACTGGATGGCAACACGTCATGAATATGACAAAAAGCCTACTAAGCAGCTTTATTATTTATCAGCTGAATTCTTAATGGGTCGTGCTTTGAGCAACAACCTTATCAATGCTGAAATTTCTGACCAAGTTAAAGCTGTTCTCAAGGACATGAATATTGATTACGACATGATTGAAGATCAGGAACCAGATGCAGGTCTTGGTAACGGTGGTCTTGGTCGTCTTGCAGCATGTTTCCTCGATTCTTTGGCAACTCTCGATTATCCTGGACACGGATATGGTATCCGCTACCGCTACGGTATGTTTGAACAGAAAATCGAAAACGGATATCAGGTTGAATATCCTGATAACTGGCTTGCACACCGCGATCCATGGGAAATTAAACGTTCTGACCTCGCTGTTACTGTTAAATTTGGTGGTAACATCGCTTACGGAAAGACTCCTGACGGACGTGACCGTTTCTATGTAGAAAACGCAGAAGAAGTTGTTGCAACTCCTTATGATATGCCAATCGTTGGTTATGGTACTGGAACTGTAAATACACTTCGTTTGTGGCAGGCTTCTAGTGCAAACGGATTTGATCTTCAGCTTTTCAACAACATGGAATATAACCGTGCTGTAGAACGCCAGAACAGTGCAGAAAATGTTTCTGCTGTTTTGTATCCAAATGATTCAGGTCCAAGTGGAAAGGCTCTCCGCTTAAAGCAGCAGTATTTCTTCTCTTCTGCTTCTTTGCAGGATTTAGTTCGTCACTATGTAGCTGATTATGGTACAGATTTTAGCAAGTTCGCTGATTTGCACGTAATCCAGTTGAACGATACTCACCCAGTAGTAGCTATTCCTGAACTTATGCGCATCCTTATGGATGAATATGCTGTAGGTTGGGACGAAGCTTGGGATGTAGTAACACATACATTTGCTTATACAAACCACACAATTCTTGCAGAAGCTCTTGAAAAGTGGCCTATCGAAATCTTCCAGGGAATGCTTCCACGTATTTACCAGATTGTTGAAGAAATCAACCGCCGCTTCCTCATCGAACTTCGTGCAAAATATCCAAACGATTACGAAAAACAGGGCCGTATGTCTATCATCAACAACGGAAAAGTTTACATGGCATGGCTTGCAATTCATGCAGGTTTCAGTGTAAACGGTGTTGCTGAACTACATACTCGTCTTCTAAAAGAAAAAGAACTTCATGACTGGTACGAATTGTATCCATCAAAGTTCAACAACAAGACAAACGGTATCACACAGCGCCGCTGGCTCTTGTCTGCTAACCCAGAATTGTCAAAATTCATTACAGATCGCATCGGTCACGGATGGGAAAAAGACCTTACACTTCTTAAGGGACTTGAAAAATTCGATTCTGACAAAGATCTTAAGGAACTTATTTCTATTAAAGAAAACAACAAGCGTCGTCTTGCAGAATACTTAAAGCATGCTCAGAATGAAATGATTGATCCAGAATCAATCTTTGACGTTCAGGTTAAGCGTCTTCACGAATACAAGCGTCAGTTGATGAACATCCTTCACGTTATGTATGTTTACAACAAGATGCTGGAAGATCCTAGCTACAAACCAGCTAAAAAGACTTACATCTTTGGTGCTAAGTCAGCTTCTGGTTATCGCCGTGCTAAGGCTATCATTAAGCTTATCAACACAGTTGCAGAAAGAATCAACAATGACCGTCGCGTAAACGACCGTCTCCATGTTGTATTCGTAGAAAACTACCGTGTTTCAGTTGCAGAAAAGATTTTCCCAGCTGCAGATGTTTCAGAACAGATTTCTACAGCAGGTCTCGAAGCTTCTGGTACATCAAACATGAAGTTCATGTGTAACGGTGCTCTTACAATGGGTACTATGGACGGTGCTAACATCGAAATCGTAGAAGAAGCTGGAAAAGAAAATGCATTTATCTTTGGTCTCCTTACAGATGAAATCAAGAAGATTGAAGATGAACACAGCTACAACCCACAGGTTTATCTCGAAAGAAACCCTGGTCTTGCAAAGGTTGTAGAACAGCTTGTTGACGGTACATACGATCCTACACACCAGCTCTTCAAAGAATTGCATGATTCTTTGGTATACGGTGTTGAAGGAAACCGTGCAGACGTTTATTACGTACTTGCAGACTTTGATGACTACTGTCGTGCACAGGATGAAGTTGAAAAGTTGTATGCAGACAAGAAAGCTTGGGCAAAAGCATGTCTTAAGAACATTGCTAATGCAGGTAAGTTCTCTTCAGACCGTACAATCGAAGACTACGTTCGTGACATCTGGCATCTTAAAAAGGTTGCTCGTCCAGTAGAAGGTGCTGCAAAAGCAACAGCTAAAAAAGCTGCTTCAAAAAAATAAGGGATTTACAATAAACTCTTAATAAAATTAAAGCCGATTCTTTCTGAATCGGCTTTTTTATTGTACAATTACTTAATGAAGAAGAAAATTATCACTTTTTTTTGTTTGTTTCTCTTAATTTTTTCAAGTAAGGTTAGTTCATCAATCATTGGTGAACTTATTGGCGATGTCGTTGAAGCTGTTGTGGAAGAAGCTGTTTCTACAGCTTTTGTTTATACTTCTTTAACCGGAACTTTTAAGCCTTATCCATACTATACAGAAAAGAATACTGAAGATGGTTCTGTTGCTTCTGTGTCTGGTTCTCCGTTTATTGTTTACGACGGTACCGGTTCTTCTACCAAACTTTTTATAAGTTCTGCCCTTGTTTATAATACTTTGCTTGGATTGGGGAATACTTCTCGCCTGGATGGCTATTTCTGGAGATTTTTCGGTCCTTATGTTGAAAATCAGTCTTACTGGGATGTGGACGGCTCTTTAACCGGAATGCCTGGAAAATGCAATGGAATTTGTTATCTTGGCGGTCAGTTTACTCTCATAAAAACTAATCCTTTTACCTGGCAGACAGTGTGTTTGTTTGGGTTGAATTATGGAGTTCTTGAATCAAATTGTTTCAGACTTACCAATGTTTTTAAATGTTATCCAGGAGCAAGACTTGAGTTAGAAGACCGGTTGAGCTTTATGTTTAATAAAAAAGTTTTGCTCGATAATGAAGTTTTGTTCGGTGTTCAGATGGATAGAATTCAACTTTTTGCCGTCTGGAATTACGGATTCGATATTGATGAAAAAAAGACCTCTTATCACCAGTGGGGTGGCGGGTTAAAACTTTGTTTATAGTTCAGGTTATAAAATGAAAGATTCTTTTAAAAATGTCAGATGTGATGAAAATAGTCCTAAATGGGCTAATGCTATAAAGCGTGAAAATGATTTTTATTCCAGAAACGATATTCGTTCTGAGTTTGAGCGGGATTATACCAGAATCCTTCATTGTCAGGCATTCAGGCGCTTAAAGCATAAGACTCAGGTCTTTTATGCAACTCGAAACGATCATGTTTGTACTCGAATGGAACATGTAATGCATGTTGCTTCTGTTTCCAAGACCATTGCCAAATACCTTGGTTTGAATGAACAGCTTGCAGAAGCTATTGCTCTTGGACACGATATCGGACATGCACCTTTTGGTCATCATGGCGAAGATTGCTTAAATTCTTTGATGGAGCAGAAAGAAGGTAAGGATGCGCCTAAAAAATTCTGGCATGAAAGAAACAGCCTTTTCTTTGCAGATTACATAGAAACCTTGCCAAACCCGGATGCTGTTGAACAGCCTTTAAATCTAACTTATGCCGTTCGAGATGGTCTGATTTGTCATTGTGGTGAGATTGACCAGCAGGGAATAAAGCCTCGTGAAGATGCAATAGATCTTTATTCAATCAAGCGCCCTGGAATAATTCAGCCCTTTACCTGGGAAGGCTGCGTTGTAAAAGTCGCAGATAAAATTGCTTATCTTGGCCGTGATATCGAGGATGCCCGTCTTTATCATATTCTCGATATGGGTGCGTATCGTCATATAAGAGAAATTGTTGCAAGTACCTTAAACAGTAAGGGGAATCATGCATTCCGAAGTGGTAAAGCTGTTAATACAACGGTTTTAATCAATGATATGATTGTTGATTTGTGTGAACAGTCCAGCCCGGAAAAAGGTTTGTGCTTTAGTGATGAATATTTTAAGTTTATTCTCGAACTTAAAAAGTTTAATTTTGCCCATATTTATAATCACTGGAGACTAAAAGAATTTACGATTTACGCAAGTAATGTAATCCAAACTTTATATAGAACCTTAATCCGAACTTATGATTACGCATTAAACGGTCGTGTCAGTCAGGCTTTAAGATATTATCCTAATCTTTCAAAAACTTTTTCTGAATGGCTTATTAAATATTCAAATTATGCTCCAATCGGTGCAAACGGTATGAGAGTGGATAAAAAGAAATTGATGCGCTTTAATACGCCTTGTATTTTTAATATTGAAGACCGCGAAAGCTTCGAAAAATGTGTTGTTGAATATATAAGCGGTATGACAGATGCTTATGCAATTCAGGTTTATCAGGAAATTATTTCGTTCTAGTTGAAAAAAAGAACCGCCGGAAAAAGGAGAGAAAAAATCCGACGGTTCAAAAATATATTCGCTTTTTGAAGAGGTTTCATATAAACAACAATTGCAAAGGTTTTAGGTTACAAAATATTTAAAAAAAATAACAAAAAAATTAAAAAAATCTTGCAAAATTCATCAAAAAGGTATTGAACAATTTTTGGAATGAGTATATATTAGTTTTCACCGTCGCACGAGACGGTAACACAAAAAGTGATGTTTGACAGTAAAGGGAAGGAAAGAAAGACGAAAGTAAAAGGTTCGTG
>JAFNQK010000286.1 GCA_017386165.1 Treponema sp. | reverse complement strand
CCGAGACGCAGCGCGAGCACGCGCAGCCGTCTGAGCTTCTCGGGCTGCAGATTATAGCAAAGCACCATGGGATTCATCAGATCATTCCTTTCCATTTCAAAAAGAGAAACCCCGCCAGCGCGAGCTGCGCGATCAGAACGGCGGGAAAGCCGAGCCGAAACGACTTGTGCAGCGTTTTATGGTGAAACGATTTGGATCCAACAGTACAGGCAGAAGCAAAAAAACGCGTAAACGCATTGCTTTCTGCACATGTTCTTTATCCAGAACTTGACCTTGACTTCTTAAAGAAGGCTTTTGTAAAAGCATAAATTTGTGATATATTTTAAACAAAATAACATATTAGAGGTATTAAAATGGCATTAGTTTCAGCAGTTGAAATGGTTAAAAAGGCTCATGAAGGCCACTATGCAATTCCTGCATTCAACACAAACAACCTTGAATGGACAAAGGCAATTCTTGCTGGTATCCAGGAAGCAAAATCTCCTGCTATCATCCAGACATCTGAAGGTGCTGCAAAGTACATGGGTGGTTACAAGACTGTAGTTCACATGGTTAATGACCTTTATGAATCAATGGGAATCACTGTTCCTGTTGCTCTTCACCTTGACCACGGTACATACGAAGGTGCTAAGAAAGTAATCGAAGCTGGTTACACATCAGTAATGTTCGACGGTTCACACTTCCCATTCGATGAAAACGTTGCTAAGTCAAAGGAAATCATCGGTCTTGCTCACGCTAAGGGAATGTCTGTAGAATGCGAAGTTGGTGGCATTGGTGGTGAAGAAGACGGTGTTGCTTCTGAAGGCGAACTCGCAGATCCAGCTGAATGTAAGAACGTTGCAGGTCTCGGCGTAGACTTCCTTGCTTGTGGTATCGGTAACATCCACGGTAAGTACCCTGCTAACTGGAAGGGATTGAACTTTGCTCAGCTCGAAAAAATCAATACTGCTGTAGAAGGGAAGCCACTTGTACTTCATGGTGGTTCTGGTATTCCTTTTGACCAGGTAAAGAAAGCTGTAGAAAATGGTGTTTCAAAGGTTAACATCAACACAGAACTTCAGCTTGAATTTGCTGCTGCTACTCGTAAATACGTAGAAGAAGGAAAAGACCGCGAAGGAAAGGGTTACGATCCACGTAAACTTCTTAAGCCAGGTTTTGATGCTATTACAGCTAAGGTTATCGACCTTTGTAAAGCATTCGGTTCTGCTAACAAGGCTTAATCGATTTTAGAATAAATATCCTAAAAAAGGACTGTCTGATAGGTTCAGAGGCTGCGGTCATTGAGCTTGTCGAAATGACTTTTTATGGTAGTTTCGACAGACTCAACCAGCGTACCTTGTTCTTGTCGGGCAGTCTTTTTTTTAACTCGACAGTATTGTTATATTTTTTTGCTCCTTTCTTTATAGTTTTTTTTCAAAAACAATATTAAAGTGATATTATGATAAATTCTAAGCGCAGATATCTTGGTACATGGCCATTCTATAAAAGAGCTCTCAAGATTGCAGTTCCTGTTATGGCACAGCTTTTAATTCAAAACCTAGTTTCACTGATTGATAATTTTATGGTTGCCGGCCTTGGCGACATAAAAATGAGCGGTGTTAATATTGCAGGACAAATCATTTTCATTTTCCTTGTACTTATAAATACTATATGCGCCTCTGGCGGAATCTTTATGAGTCAGTACAAGGGTGCCGGCGATCGAGAAAACATGCAGCAGGTATTCCGTTTTAAGCTTATCGTAACCGGTATCTTTGGGCTTTTGATGACCCTTTTATGCTTTGCAGCCCCACGAGGACTTTTCTACCTCATGGTAACCAAAAACACCGATGCACAGGCAATTTTGGATCAGACCCAGATTTACACAAAAGCGGCATCCCTCTCCTTTTTCTTTATGGTGTTCTCACAGTCGATTGCAAGTTCTTTAAGAGAAATAGAAATCGTTAGGGCTCCTCTGGTTATTTCTGTAATTTCAACATTGATCAACACCTTTTTTAACTGGGTATTCATCTACGGACACCTAGGTGCCCCTCGCCTGGAAGTAGCAGGAGCCGGATACGCAACCGTAATTGCCCGTGCCTCAGAACTTATCATTTTTGTGATTTATATTGCAAAAAAACGGCCAGAGTTTTTATTCAAGATTACAAGACTTTTTAGCATCAAGTTTATTCTCTTTGGAAGAATGCTCATTAAATCAGCCGTAATCCTTTATTCAGAACTTTTCTGGGCAGTCAGCGAAACCGTTTCTAACGCCTTATACAACACCCGTGGCGGAGCAGAAGTCGTTTCGGGAATGGCAGCCGGCTTTGCAATCGCCAATCTGATTTTTATCAGCATGAGTGGAATTATGACTTCTACCGGAGTTGTAATCGGCACAGAATTAGGCTCAGGCAAAATCGATGAATGCAGACAGTACAAAAACTGGATACTCTCCGGAGCAACCATTTTTGGCTTTATCTTTACGCTTATAGGCTTTTCGGTAACTTTTTTGATTCCACTTATTTTTTCAAACCTTACACCAGAAGCAAGACATATCGCCTTGTATTTGCTGATTCTAGCGTCGGTTTACCTGCCATTATGGGGATTAATCAATGCCCAGTATGCCATAAGTCGTGCCGGGGGAGATACCAAAATGGGAGCCATCTGCGACACCGTAGGAAACATTCTCTTTCTCGGCGGAATGGTTCTTCTGACTTTCTTAACTGGCCTCGGTCCGGTGGCAATGTATGCAATCGTAAAATTGAGCGATGTTCCAAAATCTCTTATCGCACATTTCTGGCTTAAAAAGGAACGATGGCTTGTAAACCTTACAAAAGAATGATTTACTATAAATAAGGTGCAAACAGCTGCGCCGACTGGAGGAGCTTTCATGATTACCAAATACACTTTCGGAAAACCTTTTAACACAGAATCAGTAGTCGATTTGCCTGCCGGCACCAAATGTCTGGTAGACCAGCCAGACTTATTTGCATACGGATTTGTAACAATCACAGATAAATTTGAATACAACTTTAGACTGAATCCAAAGGATCGGGTTTATGGACTCGGCCAGACTGTGGGCGGAATAAACAAAAGAGGAAAGATTTACGAAAGCTGGTGCAACGACGATCCTTCTCACACAGAAGAAAAAAAATCCCTCTACGGCGCACATAATTTCTTCATAATTGATTCTAAAGATCCCGACTTGCTATTCGGACTTTATTTCGACTACCCTTCTAAACTGGTTATCGATGCAGGATATACAAGAACAGACAGAATCTTTGTAAAAGCAGAATCCCCTAACATGGATGTTTATGTAATTGAGCCGGAAATCAACTGTGAAAACAAGATTCTTTCGATTGTAGAACAGTTTAGAAAAATGATTGGAAAGAGCTATACTCCTCCACTCTGGGCATTCGGTTATATGCAGAGCCGCTGGGGCTACGGAACAGAACAGGATCTTGAAACCGTTTACAAAAATCACAAAGAACACAACATTCCTCTTGATGCAATTTTCCTTGATATCGATTACATGGACGGTTTTAAGGATTTTACAATCAATAAGAATAATTTTAAGGATTTTAAGACCTGCATTCAAAATATGAAACAAAAGAATGTTCACATCGTTCCGATTATCGATGCAGGAATTAAAGCTGATCCGGATTTTGACATCGATAAAGAAGGCCTTGAAAAGGGACACTTCTGTAAAAAGGCAGACGGAACACCTTTTGCAGCCGGCGTATGGCCAGGACTTTCGCATTTTACAGATTTCTTAAATCCAGAGGCCAGAAAATGGTTTGGTTCCAAATATCAGACTCTCTTAGACGACGGAATCGACGGTTTCTGGAACGACATGAACGAGCCTGCCCTTTTCTATTCAGAAGACGGAATCAAAGAGACTTACAAAAAGGTGAGAGAAAAGATAACCAACGAAAATCCGGATGTTTATTCCAACTGGGAAGTAAAAGATTCTATCCTGGCCCTCAGCAACAACCAGAAAGATTACGAGAGCTTTTATCACCGGGTACCAGCCAAGGATGCCGGTGCTTTTGGAGAAGGCTCTGCCGCCGGTGCAGACAATTCAGATGGAACTGTTCTCGTCCGCCACGACAAAGTGCACAATCTTTACGGATACAATATGACCCGTGCCGCCTCAGATTATTTTACACAGCAGAACGGAAAAGATATTCTCTTAATTTCAAGAGCTTCTTACATAGGTATGCACCGTTACAGCGGAATCTGGACAGGGGACAATTATTCCTGGTGGAGTCACATTCTTCTTGTGATAAAGCAGCTTCCTTCTCTTAATATGTGCGGATTTTTATATACCGGCTGCGACCTGGGCGGTTTTGGCTGCAACACAAGCCGGGACCTTCTTCTTCGTTTTTTAAGTATCGGTGTGTTTACTCCTTTGATGCGCAACCACTCAGCCCTGGGCACAAGAGAACAGGAATGCTACAAGTTTGAAAATCCCGAAGATTTTAGAGGAATCATTTCTTTGAGATACAGACTTCTTCCTTATCTCTATACAACATACAAAAAATGCGTAGAAGAAAACAAGATGTATTTTAAGCCGTTGTGCTTTGATTATCCTAATGACCCTATTGCCCCTAGTATCGAAGACCAGCTGATTCTTGGAGAGGACCTGATGATTGCTCCGGTATACACTCAAAATGCACAGGGACGAACAGTTTACCTTCCTGAGAACATGACCTGCGTAACCTGCGGACTTGGTACCGGTCTCGATACAGGAAAGCCTGTGTTCAAAAAAATGAAAAAAGGCGTTCATTTTATAGAAGTGCCTCTCAACAAAATCGTCTTTTTTATCAAGAAAGGACACAAAATCCCTGTGACAAAGGCCGCCTTTAACACCGCAGAGCTGAATTTTGACAACCTTGAAATGTGGTAAAGCCTTGAAAACACAAGGAAAAAACGGGGTCAATTGTAAAACTCTATAAAATTCATTATAGTATTACAAACGCAATCTAGCGTAAACTTTTCAAATAATCACAAGGAGCTTTTTCATGGCTACATGGGCAAATGCTGACACTCTTTCTTCTTGGAAGAAATTGCAGTCGCTTAAAGGTATGGTTTCTATTGCAGACGAACTTTCTTCTGCAAATGCAGTAAAACGCATTAAGGAATATTCAATTCCTATGGCAGAAGGCTTAACATATAACTACGCTGCAAAACAGGTAAACGAACAGATTCTTAAAACTTTGCAGGATTTGTCTGATGAGTCAGAACTCTTAGAAAAATTTGAAGCACTCTACAACGGTGAAGTTGTAAACACTGGTGAAAAGAGAATGGTTCTTCACCAGCTTACACGCGGCCAGCTCGGAAAAAATGTTATGGCTGACGGTGTAAACAAGCGTGAATTCTACATCAACGAACAGAAAAAAATCGCTGATTTTGCAGATGCAGTTCACTCTGGAAAAATCGTAAACGAAAAAGGCGAAAAATATACACAGGTTTGTCAGATTGGTATCGGTGGTTCTGACCTTGGTCCACGGGCTATGTACCTCGCTCTCGAAAACTGGGCAAAGGCAAACAACACTTTCAAGATGGAAGCAAAATTCATTTCTAACGTAGACCCAGATGACGGTGCTGCAGTAGTTGCTTCTCTTGACCTTGCACACACAATCTTTATCCTTGTTTCTAAATCAGGAACAACACTTGAAACTTTGACAAACGAATCTTTTGTAAAAGATTTCATTAAGCAGGCAGGGCTTGATGTTTCTAAGCACATGATTGCTGTTACATCAGAAACTTCTCCACTTGCTCACAACCCTGACTACATGCAGGCATTCTACATGGATGACTACATCGGCGGTCGCTATTCTTCTACTTCTGGTGTAGGCGGAGCAGTCCTTTCACTTGCATTCGGACCAAAAGTATTTGCAGACTTCCTTGACGGTGCTGCTGCCAGCGACAAAACAGCTACAAACAAAGACATCCGCAAGAACCCAGCTTTGATGGACGCCCTCATCGGTATCTACGAAAGAAACGTTCAGGGATATCCTGCAACAGCAATTCTTCCATACTCACAGGCTTTGAGCCGCTTCCCTGCTCACCTTCAGCAGCTTGATATGGAATCTAACGGTAAGAGCGTAAACCGCGACGGCGGAAAAATCGACTATGTAACAGGCCCGGTAATTTTTGGTGAACCTGGAACAAACGGTCAGCACTCATTCTACCAGCTCCTTCACCAGGGAACTAACGTAACTCCACTCCAGTTCATCGCCTTTAGCGAAAACCAGACTGGAAAAGACGTTGTAATCGAAAACTCAACAAGCCAGGTAAAACTCTGCGCAAATGTAGTAGCACAGATTGTAGCTTTTGCCTGCGGTAAAAAAGATGCAGATCCAAACAAGAGCTTTGCAGGAAACCGTCCTTCAAGCCTTATCTACGGAAAGCAGCTTACACCAAAAACTTTGGGCGCATTGCTTGCTCACTACGAAAACAAAGTAATGTTCCAGGGCTTTGTATGGAACATCAACTCTTTCGACCAGGAAGGCGTTCAGCTTGGTAAAAAACTTGCAAAGGCAGTTCTTTCTAACCAGATGGAACCAGCCCT
>JAFNQK010000285.1 GCA_017386165.1 Treponema sp. | reverse complement strand
AAGTGAATCTTTATGATGATTCAAAAAAGAATCCATGGCTCGCTTTTGGTTTGAACCTTGCTGTTGGTTTTGGTATCGGTTCTTTTGTTAACGGTGATAAGAAAGGTGGTACTACTCAGCTCGTTGGACAGATTTTAGGTGATGTATTCGTTGGTGCAGGTTGTGGTTTATGGTATGTTGGTACTTTTTTACGTATCAGAGCACTTGACCCAGACTATCCTGGTGATACAACTTTACCTACAATCTTGACTGCAACAGGTGTTGGTTTAATGGTTGGTGGTGCTGTTGCTTATTTAGGATACCAGATCTACGGTATCGTACGCGCATTCACATTCACAGCTAACTACAACGATACTCTTAAACAGTCACTCGGAATTACAAGCACAGACATTTCACTTCTTCCTGTAGTTGATGTTGTAAACAAGAACTACGGTTTTGCTGGTGTAATCCGTCTCTAATTCAACTATAAGAATTTAATTCTATTTTGATACCGGCACCATGATTTTGTGTATTATACGCAGTTATGGTGCCGTTCATTGTCTGGACAATGGTTCGGGCAATACTTAATCCAAGTCCACTACCTCCTGCAGTTCTTGTGTGACTTGAATCCTGTCTAAAAAATCTTTCAAATACCTGTTCTATACTAGATTCATCAAAGCCTTTTCCGTTATCTTCGATTTTTATAACTGTCCTGTCACCCGCTTTTTCTGCAACGGCTTTAATAGCAGGCTTTCTGTTTGTGCCATCCGGGTCTACGATTGCAGTTGTGTACTTTAGGCTGTTACTTACAACAACCGTCAAAACCTGATGCAATAGCTCCTCGTCTGCAAGGACCGAAACACTGTCATCACAACTGATGTCAAAATCAGTCTCCGGCACAAGGCTCTCTGTTTCAGTTTTAATGCGCTCAAAAAGTTTATTTACATCTACCGATACCAGCTCCGGTTTTACGCGACCACTTTCAAGCCGCGACATCTGCAAAAGATTTTCGATAATCGACTGCATGCTTTTGGTTTCGCCGATAATTGTTTCAAGAGATTTTGAAAGCTGCACAGGGTCGTCTTTTCCCCAGCGGCGCAAGAGGTTTGCCTGCCCAAGAATTACCGCAACCGGAGTTTTTAATTCGTGGCTTACATCACTGGTAAACTGACGCTCCCGGTCAAAATCATTTTTCAATTTTGCAAAAAGTTCATTAAAGGTCTTAGCAAGTTCATCCAGTTCATCATTGTGAATCGAAACTGGAAGTAGTTTTTCAAGGCTTTCACTGGTAATTTCTTTTGCGGTATTGGTCATTTTTACAACAGGCGCCATGGTATGACGGGTCATAAAAAGTGAAACAAAAAACGAAATCAACAGAATCGGGAAAAATGCAATGATTGCCACCCGCGGAATCTGCTTGTTCAAAGTCCGGGTTGAGTCCGTATCCATGTTTACACAAGTCTGAATTGTAATTGTGTCGTCCAATTCAAGCTTTTTGGCAAAATAAAGAATATTCAAGTCGCCGTCGATAAAGTAGTTTTTAGCAATGTATGCCCGGCTTTTATTCCCGGTCTCTTCCAGGAGGGGTAAAAAGGGATCATTTGTAGAAATCACTTCTTTCTGATTTTTTTCGTTATTTTTCCAAAGGACATAAGTTATATAGTATGGAAGAGAATTGAATTCTGTCTCTGATTTTAAAAGGGCTTCTTCTATTATTTTTTCACAGTCCTGCAATTCCTGATCTTTTTGGGACCTGAGCTGCACCCCAAGAACAATGCTAAAGGCAACACTTAGGACAAGAGAAGCAATGGTTACAAGGAGCGTAAATCTAAGAGCGAGTCTTAAGCTTACAGAAGATTTTTTTACCATCAGGAAGCACTTCCGTTTATCATCATGTAGCCGGAACCGCGGACGGTTTTGATATATTCTTCTTTTGCAACATTATCGATTTTAGATCTGAGATAGCCCACATAAACGTCGATTGTATTTTCGTCGATACAATAGTCTTTTCCCCAGATTGCATCGATAAAGGCATCGCGGCTGATAACCTGATTCTGTTTTTCAAGAAAAAGCTTGAGCATCAAAAACTCGGTTTTTGAAAGAGTCAAAAGTTCTCCGTCCAGAGTTACCTTCATGCTTTCAGGAATCATTTCAAGATCACGATTAACAAGCTTTGTTCCCGCACCGCCACCTGCAGCACTGGCACGGCGCAAAACCGCACGCATTCGGGCAAGGAGTTCTTCGATTTCAAATGGCTTTGGAAGATAATCGTCTGCCCCGGCATCAAGTCCGTTGACCCTGTCATAGGTTTCTCCACGAGCGGTAACCATAATCACCGGAACCGAGCTGTTTTTTCTTATACGGCGCAAAACTTCAAGGCCGCTCAATTCAGGGAGCATAACATCAAGAAGAATCAAATCCGGAGCAAAAGACTCAAACTTATCAAGGGCTTCTCGTCCGGTCTGAGCAAGAGCTGTTTCAAAACCTTCGTGTTCAAGTTCAAGTTTTACAAAATCGCTGATTCCAGGATCATCTTCTACAATTAAAATCTTTTCCATTTATTTTAGTTCCTTTGTGTATGCAGGAATAACTTTTCCATCAGGGGTACGAACATTTTTTACTGTAATAGAACAAGGAAGCTTTGCACTGGCATTAATTCGGCAAACGGTTCCTTCTCGGTTAAAGCCGATTTTATTTGTTACCACAGTCTTTCCATTAATTATAATATTAGAAGAATTAAGTGAACGAGGATCTACCCCCGAACTGAACCGTACATCTATAATAAGGCCTTCTGCACTCTGCTGGGCTGTAATATTCTGTATATAACAATTTGTCCCGGTACCGGTTGTTCTCTGTCCTCTATATGCCTGAGTCTCAAGAGGCGCCGAAGGGCGAGCAGTCTGTGCATAAATAAATATCGAGAAAAAAATTAATGTAAAAGCAATAATTCTTCTTTTCACATCTTTATTATAAAGCAAACTCCAACTAATTTGAAGATTTTAATATTAAGAGTTTTCTTACCTTTCTCTAATATACCTCTCATGTTCGGGCTCTCGCACTGTGCTATATTGGAATCATGAGACGGAGAGATACAGAGAGGTAAGCGTATGAAAAAGACATTGATAATTTGTTCAGTTTTGGCAGTTGTAGCATGTGGTTCTAGTTTTGCAAAGGCATATAAGCCTTCAGAAACCAGCAGTTCTTATCAGAATGGTGTAAAGGTTTACGAAAAAACAACAGTAACACCTAACAGACCTGGATCAAGCACAACAGTAGTTACTACAAAGAAAACTATCTGCAAAGATCCAAAATGCACCAAGAAGGAACATCACCACCATCACAATCATGAAAATTGTAAAGAATGTGAGCACCACCATCACCATGCAAAACCAACTCACACTCATCACAAACCGGCTTACAAACCTGAGTGCAAGCCAACAAAGCCGATTTGTAAACCAACAACAGGTAAACCTACCAAGCCGACTACTAGCAAACCTACAACAGGTACAAAACCAACTGTAAAGCCGGTTAAACCAACTGCGCCTTACAAACCAGCAAACGGTGCTGCCTTGCAGCCAGATGTAGACATCACAATCTACGTTAACGGCACTAAGACAACATCAAAATAATTTAGGATTTTGTAACCCGAGCTATCTACACGGCTCAGGCAAGATCATCTACTAATACCCCTTTGGGCACTGTGCGCCGTCGGCGTTGCGGTGCCCTACTTTTTTATTCCAGCGACGCCAGTTCTTCCCAGCGAGCATATTTTGCCTCGAGTTCTGCGGATTCTTTGGCATACTCGCGGCTGAGGCTTTCGTAATCTACGTTCTGGCCGGAGGACATCTTGGCTTCGAGGGCGGATTTCTTTTCTTCAAGCTCAAGAATTTCTGATTCCAGGCCTTCAAATTCTTTTTGCTCTTTAAAGGTGCGCTTTTTCTTAGGAGCATCAACTTTAGGTGCAGAGGCTTCTTCCGCCTTTTTTTCTTCTTTTTTTACTTCACGCTGAGCAAGGAGTTCTTCCCGCTTTTTTTCTTCTCTGTATTCAATGTATTCGGAACACTTACCCACAAAACCGCTGATGCTTCCGTCTTCTTCCAGAATAAAAAGTGAATCGGCAACCTTGTCCATAAAATAGCGGTCGTGGCTTACAATCAAAAGACACCCTTCATACTGCAAGAGAAAGTCTTCCATTATATTCATGGTAAAAATGTCAAAGTCGTTGGTAGGCTCGTCGAGAATCAAAAAATTTGGATTGCTCATCAAAAGACGAACGAGGAACAGGCGCTTGCGCTCTCCACCGCTGAGGCTTGAAAGCGGAGAATGCTGGATTTTTCCTTCAAAGCCAAACTCGTTGAGGAACAGGCCAGCACTTAAAGTTTTTCCGTCGTTGCGGGTAATATATTCGGCCGCCTCTTTTAGGTAATCGAGAACGGTCATGTTCAAATCTTTAAATTCCGGATTCTGGTTGTAGTAGCCAAAAACTGTATTTACACCGACGGTAACTGTACCAGTATCAGGCTTAATTTTGTCGGTGATAATATTCAAAAAAGTAGATTTTCCGCTGCCGTTATCCCCAAAGACACCGATTCGCTGGCCTTTTGTAAAGGTATAAGAAAAATCCTTGATTACAGGAACAAAATCCTTTTCATTACTGGAAACATATCCCTTGGCATAGCTCTTAGAAATGTGCTCAAGCTCCAGGACCTTTCCACCAAGACGGCGGCCCTTGACTTCAAAGGTAAAGCCCTTGGCTTCTGTAAACTTTTCACGGTTGATAAGCTGCATATCCCGCTGGATTCGGGCCTTGGCCTTGGTTCCACGTGCGCATGGTCCACGCATAAGCCAGTCCCGCTCAAAACGAAGAACGGATTCAATACGGCGGTCAGTGTTCTGCTGTATTTCTGCTTCGATTTCTTTCTTTTCAAGGTAGGTAGAATAATTTCCCTGATAGAGTTTTACCTTTTTGTGGTCGATTTCATAGATATTTGTGCAGACAGCATCCAGAAAATAGCGGTCATGAGTAACCATCAAAACTGTTCGAGGAGTATCGTGCAGATAATTCTGAAGCCAGCTGATTGTGGTAATATCAAGATGGTTGGTAGGTTCGTCCAGCAAAAGAAGCTTTGTATCTTCTACAAGAACCTGTGCCAGCGCAACTTTTTTAATCATTCCACCGCTTAAGGTTCCCATCTTGCGGCTCATATCGGTGATACCAAGAGTAGATAATATTGAAGAAACCTGACTTTCGTAGTTCCAGAGATCCTGTTTTTCCATGAGAATATTCAGTTCGTCGTAACGCTTTTGAACGCTGTCACTGTAATTGGAACCAAGTTCGTGGCAAACCGACATAAAATCCGAAATGATATTCAGCTTTGGAGATTTGCTCTTAAAAATATGATCGCGGATTGTATCCTGCGGGTCAAAAACAGGATTCTGAGGCAGGAACGAAACGCCCGCTTCCTTGTTGATGACAACAGTTCCTTCATCGGCAGCGAGAACTCCAGCGATTGTATTAAGCATTGTAGACTTACCGGTTCCGTTACGACCAATGAGGGCCGCCTTGTCCCCATCGTCCATTCCAAAAGTTACACCGGTAAACAAAGGCTCTTCGCGGCCAATTTTTGCAAGGTTATTTATAGAAAGAATATTCATAAATTCTAGTTTTCACAAATTAATTTGAGTTTTTACGAGGAACAAAGTACCAGAAAGGTGCCGGATAAATCTGAACCTTTCCGCTGGCAATTCCTGCTTCTGCGGAGCGGGGATAAGCCTTTACAAGAGAATCTGCGTAGGATTTTTCGCCGGTTATATACCACAAGGTCAAAAGAATGTTTGGCTTTACGCTTTCCATCGAAGGAAACTCAAGATAAGCCTTGAGCATTGCAAGGGCTTCCATGGTGTCTTCGTATTTTTCGGCTTTACTTAAAGCGCACCACTGTTCATAAAGTTTAATGGTAGCCTGGATTTCTGTATTTTTGCTGTTTCTGACTGCGCTGTTTAAAAAGCTTTCAGCGGTTTCGTATTCGCCAACGCTAAGGGCGCATCGCACTGCATCAAGAACAAGTCGTTCGCTGGATTTTTTAGGCATTCCTTCGGCATTGGTAGCAGAAATTGCAACTGCTGCAGAATAAGACTTTACTGCATCGGAATAAAGGCTAACTGATTCCTGGAGAGAGCCTAGGAATGCCCAGGTTGCCCGCTTTTCAGAAGGAACTGTAAGCTTTTGCACCTCTGTCTGAACATATTTTATTGCGTCATCGGGCTTTGCCTTGGCAACAGCATTATCTGCAATCTGGCGGGCTGTTAGTTCCTGAGAAAATGCATTCAAACCTGCAAGGAGGATTACTGCAAATGAAAGGAGTTTTTTCATAGATTAACCTCAACAGTGTTTTCAGAAGAACCTGCAAGGGCCGGCCCCGGAGTAAACTCAGATGATTTTTCATTCTTTGAATCCTTTGCAGCCTTTTTTTCTGCCTTGAGAGCTTTTTTGGCATTCTTCTGTTCTAATTTTTCCTGCTTTTCCTTTTCTTTCTGCAGCTTTAACTGTTCTTTCTGTTCTTTTTCTTCCTGTGCTTTCTGTTTTTTGAGGAGGCGATCTTCGGCAGCTTTCTGAACATCTTCTTTATCTTTTCTCTGAGCTTTTGACAAATAACAGATTGGAATTGACACAAGAATTCCAATTACGAAAGAAAATACAATCGTAAACATTACCGGCACATCTTTAAAGGTGTGAAAAAGAACATTTACGTCACACTTGTTATCGAGATTAAAACCTGCAAAAAAAGCAAGAACGATGATTCCTGCAATAAAACAAATTAATTTTCCAATCATAAATCCTCCGTTAAATGTAATCGCAAACTCGTCCCTTGAACGTGTGGCCGTTAAGGGCGGTAATTTCAACTTCCACAAACTTGCCGATGGTTGATTTTGGGGCGGCGATGCTTACTTTTTCGTTGCGGCTGGTTTTGCACAAAAGTTCGTCCGGATTGTCACGAGTCACCCCTTCTACCAGAACCTTTTCGATGCGGCCCACCTGCTTCTTCATTTCTTCATCTGTATGAATAAGCTGTAAATCAATTACCCGCTGCAAACGCTCTTTACGAACCTCTTCCGGGATCTGTTCCCAGGTTGCGGCAGGGGTTCCTTCGCGAGGATTGTAGTAGTACATCATGGCAGATTCATAGTGAACTTCCTTCATCAGATTGAGAGTGTCTTCTACATCGGCCTCTGTCTCTGTCGGAAATCCCATCATAATATCAGTTGTAAGGCTGACTCCCGGAACCTTTGCTTTGATTTTATTTACAAGCTCAAGATAATGCTCGCGAGTATAGTTTCGGTTCATTTTTTTGAGAACCGCAGTCGAACCATGCTGAACCGGGAGGTGTATGTGACGGCAGATTACTTCTTCTTTTGCGATTACATCGATTACATCGTCTGTAAAATCCTTTGGATGGCTTGAACTAAATCGTACCCAGCCGATTTTGCTGTTTGTCTTTTTAAGATGAAGGGCAATTATCTGTAAAAGGTCTGCAAAGTTTAAAAAGTTTTCGCCCTTGCGACCTTCATAACGCATCTGTTCAATCATTTCCCGTTCTTCTGGATTTTCAGGAAGCTCTCCACGATATGAATTAACATTCTGTCCAAGAAGAGTTACATCCTTTACCCCGTAGCGGTCCAGCATATCAAGTT
>JAFNQK010000284.1 GCA_017386165.1 Treponema sp. | reverse complement strand
GAAGCAAAACCCTTATGTTCCTGGTGTCAGAATTTGAAAATGCTGAGTTTATGAAGGAATTACTGTCTGGGATGTATAAGGAACTGAAATAATCTCTTGACAAGTTTACTTTGCAAGCCTATAATTTGACTTATACCAAGTTTACTTGGCAAGGAGTTTTTATGACTTTGCAAAAAATTCGAAAGTTTACGCTTATCATCAGCATGCTGCTTTTTCCGATTACGATTTATTATTTTTCGCCATACCTGATTATCATGGGCGCAATGCAGCATGTCATCAATGGAAGTTTTATCGTCTTTTCTCTGATGTTCATTCTGGGCATGTTCTTCGGCCGTCTCTGGTGCGGGTTCTTCTGTCCTACCGGCGGCATGTGCGAATGTTTTGCCCAGATTTCTGATAAAGCTCCAAAGCAGGGGTGGCGCAATTACATCAAATACGGAATCTGGCTTGTGTGGATCAGCGGAGTGATTGTCTGCCACGTTTTGGGAAAAGGTGATTACACCATTCAGCCATTCTTTATGACCGAGCACGGCATTTCAATTTCTGATATTTACGGCTATGTGATTTATTACGGAATTGTACTTCTGTTTTTGATTCCGGCACTGATTCACGGAAAGCGGGCAAACTGTCACTACATCTGCTGGATGGCCCCCTTTATGATTTTTGGCTACAAGGTGGGAAGAGTTCTTCATCTGCCTCAGTTGAAAATCAAATCAAAAAAAGAAAACTGCATCAGCTGTAAAAAATGCGAAAAGGTTTGTCCTATGAGTCTGAATGTTACTGAACTTTTACAGAAAGGTGAAATCAAATCTGCGGAATGTATTTTGTGCGGTGAGTGTGTAAAGACTTGTCCTAAAGAAGTGCTTACTTATAAAATGACTAATAAGAGGTAATCCATGACAAAAGAAGAGATTCTTGAAAAAAGCCGAAGCGATAATGGCGGAAAAGATATTGAAGATCTGGATGTTCAGAAGACTGCTGCAACAGTTGCCTATTTTTCTTCTTTCGGATTATGCCTTTTAGTTTCTGTCTTAAACTGGATTTTCACTAAGCAGATAAAAACAGAGTGCTGGATTATTTTATTTGGAATGGCGTGTGTTGCATTTTTTGTAAAGTTTATCAAGCTAAAAAAACTTCACGAACTTTTTGTCGCACTCGGTTACCTTTTGATTTTTGCAACACTGCTTGTTCTGTTTATTCTGCAGCTGTGTGGAAAAATCGATGGGACAGGAGCTTCAGTATGAACGAAAATCTGATTTTGCAAAACCGCTTAAAAGAAATCCGTGCAGAAAAAAAACTTTCTCAGTCAGATCTTGCGCAGATGGTCGGAGTTTCCAGAAATACAATCAGTTCCATAGAAACGCTGCAATACTGTCCGACTGCAAAACTCGCTTTGATTTTGTGTGTTGCCCTCGATAAAAAGTTCGAAGATGTTTTTTATTTTGAATGATTATAAAATTTGACAATCTGCAAAAAATGCAATATATTGCATATTATGAAGATAAGAAACGAAAATGTTTTATCTGCAATGCCGCCGCAATTCGGACTCTTTGGGCTTTTGTTTGCCTTTATGAACCGACTTCAGACTGTGGGCGACGCATTTTATGAAGAGATTACCTGCAAGCAATTTTTTCTCTTGGCATGTCTTAACCTCTATCCAGATGAAGAACCTACTTCAAATGAGCTTGCAGAGACCATGGGTTGTACCCGCCAGAACGTCAAACAGATTTTAGACAGCCTCTGCAAAAAAGAGCTCCTTGTTTTAATCCAGGATAAAAACGACAAAAGAAAACAGCATATTTATCGCACAAAAAAATGCGAAAAGCTTGCAACAAAATATTTTCAGAAAGAACAGGAGTTTATGCAGCTTTTGTACCATGGCATTTCTGAGGAGGAGATACGGAGCGTTTTTAAAATCATTTCAAAGATGGAAAATAATCTGAAGAAAACAGGAGAGTCTTTGTGAGTAAAGTAGTGAGGAAAAAGAAGATGATGATACTTTGGATTATTATAGCGGTAATTTTGCTTGTGACTCTATGGTTTAATATTCCTTATTCTCCTTTCAAAAATCAGTTTAGAAAGGATGTTGCAAAAAGAAGTTCGCTTTCAGAGCAAAGTGATGTTGTGGGCTCACAGCATGGTTTTACAAAAGAAGTTTTTGCTGGGCTTCCACCGCTTTTGCAGAATTATCTTGAAACTTGCGGCTACATCGGCAGTCCACGAAAATCAGTTTTGAATATGGAATACAAGAAGGTTGATTTTGCTCTTGGTTTGAATCGTCCGAAGCTTAAGATTGATTACAGCCAGCTTGATTTTGCGGATGCTCCAACGCGGCTTGCTTTTATTGACAGTAAAATGTTTGGTGTTCCTTTTCAAGGTTATGACTATTACATAGAAGGGAAGGGCGGCATGAAGGGAGTGCTTGCAAAGCTCTTTCAGCTTTTTGATCAGACGGGCAAAGAAATGGACAAGGCATGTCTTGTAACTTATCTTGCCGAAATTATTTTTTTACCCGAGGCAATGCTGCAGGACTTTGTGGCTTTTAATCAGATTGATGGTCATACAATTGAAGCGAAAATTGAATATAAAGGTGTGACTGCTTCAGGCAAGTTTCACTTCAACGATGTCTGCGAAATGATTTGTTTTTCAACCGATGAACGAGGACAAAGTGCTTCTGACGGAACATTTGAATATATCCCTTGGGAAGCTCAGTGTCAGGAATACAAAGTATACTCAGACGGCATAAAACGCCCGACAATTTTTCGTGCAGTCTGGAAGTATCCGGACCAGGATTTTGTAT
>JAFNQK010000283.1 GCA_017386165.1 Treponema sp. | reverse complement strand
GTTAACTCACTCTCAAAATCTTTAGAAATCCAGCTTTGTATTCAATAAATAAAGGTGTCCACGGTCAAGTCCAAATTCTGGTGTAAATTCAAATCCTGATAAAATCCCAGTTAAGCGGCTTCAAGAAACTGCTTCTGTAAAAGAGCAATTTCCTGAAGTTTTATTTTTACTTCGACAGTTACCTTTTCTGGCGAAGATCTATGAAACATCATTCTTTTTGAAAGAAGCGCATCATTATAATCAATTGCGACAGCTCCCATAAGACGTAGAATTGAAGCTTTGTTTGGAAAGATTCTTATGACATTTGAACGTCTTTTTAATTCGCCATTTAATCTTTCAATGCAATTTGAAGTCCTTAATGCAATTCTCATTTCTTCCGGCAGATTATATACAGTAAGAACATCTTCAAAACCTGTTTCTAAAATATTTACAGAATTTGGCGCAATCTCTCTGTAATCATTTGCGACCTCATTCATTTTTTTTCTCGCACCTTCTGCGGTGCTGTTCTTAAAGATATCTTTCATTTCAATTTCCAGACCAGCTTTCTGTGTTTTTGGCGCTGCATCAAGAATATTTCTTATGAAATGAAACTGGCATCTCTGCCAGGCAGTCCCAGGAAAGACTTGTGTTATCGCGTGTCTGATTGCAAGATGAGCATCTGATGTTACCATTATTGGATTCTTCAAACCTCTTTTCTTAAGTCCTATCAAAAAATCAAGCCATGTTTCGTTACTTTCATCATCATAAACATCCAGTCCTATTATTTCTTTACGGCCTTCTTCTGTTATTCCTATCGCAATCATCATAGCTTTTGATACAATTCTGTGATTTTCCCTTGTCTTGAAATAGGTTGCATCGATCATCAGATATGGAAAATCATTGTAATCAAGAGGTCTTGTTTTGAAGGCCTTTACTTCTGCATCAAGAGTTTTACATGCTTCTGATACTGTAGATTTGGAAACCTCCTTGCCGCACAAGGTCTCAATTACATTTGAAACCTTTCGTGTTGAAACTCCATTTACAACCATCTCAACCATTGTTGTTATTAATGCAGCCTCATTTCTTTGATACAATTCAAACAGCATTGTGTGGAATGGTTGATTCCTGTGTCTTGGAACTTCAAGTATAATTGTCCCAATTTTTGTTGTTAATTCTCTTTCTCTGGTTCCATTTCTGTAATCTGTCCGGCTTGAGCTTCTTTCATAATTCTCAGCCCTGAGTTGTTCTGCAGATTCTGCAAGAAGCACCTGATTTAAAATCTTTTCCACAAGATGTTTAAAAGCTTTTTCTCGATTACCTGATAAAAGTTCTAGTAATTCTTCCTGGTCTAAAGTAAGATTAAGTTGAGTCATGAGATCATCTCCTTTTTATGTTTAGTTTGGTCACTTAACATTATATCAGGATTTGAGTTCATGACTCTTTTAAATTTACACCATTATATGGACTCTATGAAAAAAAACATTGGATGAACTTATAAAACGCTCAATTATACATGTATTATAAGCCCGAATCCAAAACAAGCACTTTTCAACTCCTGT
>JAFNQK010000282.1 GCA_017386165.1 Treponema sp. | reverse complement strand
GATTCTATCAGGGGCAATGCCCACCACAGCTGTGAGCGCTGTCCGAATACGACGCCTATGTTCTGGTTGTTCTTTGTCCTGTTTTTATACGGCACGCGACCGTTTACAAGCATGTTTCCGCCTGATGGCTCAAGAACTCCTGTCATCATCTTGATGGTGGTTGATTTGCCTGCACCATTTGGTCCCAGGAATCCCACAATCTCACCCTGTTTGACGTTCAAGGAGATGTTGTCAACCGCACGCACGATCCTGTAATCTCGGGAGAATAAATCCTTAAGGCTGCCCTTAAAACCTTCGTGCCGGTTAAGCACCTTGAATTCTTTTGTAAGGTTTTTCAGTTCAATGATGTTTTCCATTTTTTTCCTCCTCTAAAAACTCCGCGTTAGCGGCGTGCCATGGATGGCACGAATCGCAGTTTTGCCAACGGCAAAATCTGCATGTGATAAAAAGTACACGGAAGTACTTTTTATCACGCCTCCTAAAATTAAGTAATTTAGAGCCTAAAAATTTATTGCAAAGTTTTCAATAATTTTTCAAAAAAGTACAGAAATTGACAAAATATTACTCTATTTTTTAAAGTATTTCCTTTAATTTGAAAGCCTGCTGGATTTGGAATCGTTGAACTAAATATTTATATAAAGTATTATTTTAATATGAAGAAATTGAAAAAATATTTTGTTTTTGCCGTTTTATCTTTATCGAGTGCTGTTTTTGCACAGAATGGTCTAAGTAAAATTCAGATTAATAATCAGAAGAACTTATCTCAGGCAAGCGCCGGAGATTTAATGTCTCAAAAGTCAGAAGCCCTTTCTGTAAATCCTCAGCTTGCAAATGCATCTGCAGATTACCTTGTTACTGCTGGGGATATTTATCAGTTGAGTTTTGCTGCTGGTACAACTCCGGTAAGCTATTCAATTCAGGTGGATTCAACATACGCTATAAAGATTGCCAATCTTGCAACAATCAACGGTGAAGGCAAGACATTTCTTCAATTAAAAAAGCAGGTAGAAGATATCGTAAACAGAAACTATCCGATGGGTGGTGTTCAGTTTTTGATTCTTTCTCCATCATTATTTAGAGTTGTAGTAACTGGAGAAGTTGTTGAAACTGTTGAAAAGCAGGTTTGGGCGATGGACCGTGTTTCTTCTTTGCTCGAAGAAAATCTTACAGGTCATGCTTCTACTCGCTATGTAAAAGTTACTCATAAAAATGGAAATACACAGGTTTGCGATTTGTTCAAGGCCAAGCGTGACGGTGATTTATCCCAGAATCCATATTTGCGCCCGGATGACAAGGTAGAAATTTTAAGATTTAATCGAAAAGTTAAAATTGATGGTGCTGTTGAGCGTCCAGGTGAATATGAACTTAACGATGGTGAAAACTTTATTTCCCTTTTGAATGTGTATGCAGGGGGACTTGCAGACCGTGCAGATACAAGCAAGATAGAACTTTTACGTGTAAACAAAATCAACAATGTCAGTGGTTTAAAATTATATCCAGAAGCTGCTGTTGTTGAAAAAGATATGGAAATTTGCGACAAGGATGAGATTTATATTTATAGTTATTCAGAATTAAAGCAGGTTGTTTTCTTTGAAGGTGCCATTGACCTTACTCGTGACGAAGAAATTGATGTAAATGCCGGGGTTTCTCAGAGAAAAGCAATCAATTTTAATCAGGACGAAAGCTATGATTATTTTATCCGCAAGAATGTAAATCTTTTTTCAAGCAAAGCTGACTTAAAGAATGCGTATATCATTCGCGATAATCAGATTATTCCGTTAAACCTTGAAAAGATTATCTATGATAAAGAATATAAATCAAATGTCACAGTAATGAATTATGATATTTTAAGAATTCCATTTACTCAGTATTTTGTTACTGTTGCAGGTGCTGTAAAAAATCCTGGCCGCTATCCATATATTCCGGACAGAAGCTGGGAATACTATGTAGGTCTTGCCGGTGGTTTTGAACGCAGCAAAAACTCTTTCAAAAAAATTAGTATTGTGGACAGAAATAATAATAAGTTTGATAAGAAAAAGATGATTGAACCAGAAACCACAATCACCGCTGAAACAAACTCGTTTACATATTACTTTAATACTTACGCGCCGATTGTAACAACAGCGCTGTCGGTTGTAAGCACAACACTTACGGTAATAGCGGTAGTTAACAATAATAAATAAAAAATGCCGAGAAAAGGCGGTCTACATTAAAAAATTGGCTCCCAGCAGGAACACTGACTCAAAGCAAACGGCTTCCGCGCTTCGCTTGTGCAGATGTTTGTTTGAGTCAGAATCCTGCTTCGCGCCAATTTTTTAGCGTGTTCTAACTTCTCGGCATCCTTTTATTTAAATTAATTCTTACCCAATTCAATCGATTTAAGTGTTGCGTTTGTAACGGCTTTTATTACGGCGCTTCTAAAGCCGTTTTCTTCGAGAGCGGCTACACCTTCGATGGTTGTGCCGGCTGGGGAAGTAACAGAATCTTTTAATTCGCCAGGGTGTTTCCCTGTTTCAAGGACAAGTTCTGCAGAACCTTTTACAGTCTGAGCGGCATAAATATAAGCCTGTGAACGAGGCATTCCGCATCTAACGGCTGCATCTGCCATTGCTTCAATAAACATGAATACAAAAGCTGGTCCTGAACCGCTTACGCCGGTTACACAGTCCATGAGCTTTTCTGGAACCTTTTCAACTTTTCCTGCTGCAGAAAGGATTTCTACGGCTTCTTTCTGTTCTTCTTTTGAAATATTATCATTACAAGAAAGTGCAATCATTGCTTCTGAAATCTGAGCTGCAACGTTTGGCATAATGCGAATAAAGCGAGCCTTTGCCATAGATTCAAGCTTTTCTATTTTTACACCGGCTGCCATTGAAATTACAACAGTGTCATTAGAAATTGAAGAACCAATTTCATCAAAAAGGTTTTTTAAGAATGCTGGTTTTACAGCGATAAAAATGTATTTAGCATCTTTGATTGCATCAAGATTAGAAGAAGCAAAGTTACAGCCATTTTCCTGAGCAAATTCTTTTGCCTTGTCAGCAAATGCATCAGTTACAGTGATTTCTTTAGGATCATATTTTTTACAAACTGAACGCATAATGGCAGAACCCATAGCTCCAGTTCCAATACAAGCGATTTTCATATAGTTACCTCTTTAAATCAATGATATTAAAAAGAGGGTGTTTAATCAATTATTACACAACATCCGATTCAAAGAGATTTAAGAATACATCCAACAAATCTGGATCGAACTGGGTGCCGCGGCCCTGGATTAGCTGCTGGCGGATTACTTCGCGGGGGAGTTCGCTGCGGTAGACGCGTTTGGTGCTCATGGCATCGTATGCATCGGCAATTGCGACAATTCTGGCAAAGTATGGAATTTCGGAATCTGCAAGCTGGTCAGGATAGCCTTTTCCGTCGTATCGTTCGTGATGGTGAAGGGCAACATCTTCAACATAAGGGAGACTGGTTACGTTGTGCAAAATCTTTCCACCGTTTGTTGTGTGCTGCTTAATAATATCAAATTCTTCTTTTGTGAGGCTCGATGGCTTTTGCAAAACTGAATCTGGAACACCGATTTTTCCAATATCGTGCAAAAGGGCTGCTACATGCAGATATTTGAGCTTATCTTCTGAGAGACCAACATCTTTTCCGATTAAAACAGAATACTGTGCAACCCGGACGCTGTGACCCTTGGTATATTCATCTTTTTCATCAATGGCTTCGGCAAGGGCCTGAACCATTTCTACCGACATAAGTTCAATCTGTTTTTCTCGGGCAATAATCTGTTTTGTTTGCTGGTCTACTTCTGTTTCAAGATTTTTTCTGAGATATTCAAGTTCGTAGTAATCCGGAGTATCTAGAGTAAAAATCATTACAAAAATAATCAGCGACATGCAAAAATTTGTAAACAGATAAGAAGGAAAGAATACCTGAATACAAACAAAGATAATCGGGAAAACAATATAAGAGCTATTTAAAAGAAGCTTTGTCGGATTAATGCTTTTGTGATTGAGAATAAATACAATACCTACATCAAACATTGTAATGAGAGAAACAACGAGTGTGAGGCGGTAAAAAATTCCTTTGTTGTAATAATGTTCCTTAAAATCGAATACAATTCCTGTAAACAGATTAATAAAAAGAACAATCATATAAGTGATGGCAACCACATTAATAAAAATGCGATGTCCTTTTGTGTAGCAGTTTATCGATTCAAGGATATAAATTGCTCCCATGTAGGTGCATGCATAGGCTGATAAAAAGTAGAGGGTATTAACAATGAGATTTACCCAGCAAGGAATGGTAAGAGCGTAGGAAATTGTGTAGGCAGTAATCAGATCCAGTGCAGTTGAAATAAAAGTAATATTTACAACAAAGTTAAAAACTTTATTTGATTTATAGGCTTTGGAAAACTGAGCTTTTAAAATCAGTTTAACAAGGAAGAGAATAATCAGGCCTGCAATGTCAAAATTAACATTGTAAATCAAGTTCATTTAGCTAAGAATAAAGTTCCTTTTGATGAACCGTTTTCCAGGTTTTCCAGAATGTTTTCTTTGCTACCATTTGCAAGAAGCATCGGAATTCCGTAGACGGTAGTTTTTTCAGCGGCCTGAATTTTTGTTTCAATTCCACCGGTTCCAAAAGCATTGGTACTTCCTATTGTAATCGATTTTCTCAAATCTTCAATATTTTCTACAGTTTCAATTAAAGTTGCATTCTTGTTTGTCTTTGGATTGTCTGTGTAGATTCCGTCGATGTCGCTAAAGAGAATTAACAAATCTGCACTCCATAAAATTGCTGTAAGGGCAGAAAGGTTGTCATTATCACCAATCTGGAATTCATCGATTGAAACTGAGTCGTTTTCGTTGATAATCGGGATTACACCTTCATCTGCAAGGGTGAACAGGGTGTTGCGGATGTTGAGGGAACGGTGTTCATTTTCAAAATCGTCCTTGGTGAACAAAAGTTGTCCGATGTGAAGGTTCTGTTCTGCAAAGGCTTTGCGCCACTGTGCCATTAATTCAACCTGGCCGATAGCGCAAAGAGCCTGTCTAAAATGCACATCCTTTTTACGGGCCCATTCTTTGAGGGTAGAAACCCCGGAAACCTGAGCACCAGAAGAAACTACGACAATCTGCTTGCCCTGGTCGATAAGTTTTTTACACTGGAGAGCAAAGCTTTTCATAAAATCGGTGTTCTGTGTTCCATCTGCTTTTGCCAGGGTGTTGGAACCGATTTTGATTACGATTTTACGAGCTGACTTAAATGTATCTGCAATATTCTGATTCATAGTTTCCTCTGTTTTATTCTATTAGAAGGTTAGCGGATTTGGCCTTCGCCTTCAATAAGGTATTTTGTAGTTGTAAGTGCCTTGATTCCCATTGGACCACGGGCATGAAGCTTTTGAGTACTGATTCCCAGTTCTGCTCCAAAACCAAATTCTCCACCGTCTGTAAATCGTGTAGAAGCGTTTACATAAACGCAGCTTGCATCGATTTTTGCCTGGAAAAGTCTTGTGTTTGCACGGCTTTCGGAGATGATGCTTTCGCTGTGCTTTGTATTGTGAGAATTAATATATGCAATTGCTTCGTCCACAGATTCTACAGTTTTGATACAGCATTCGTAATCCAGATATTCGTTACCAAAGTCTGCATCTGTTGCCTGAAGAATGGTTGTCTTGGAATCTCCTGCTGCGGCGTTGGTAAGAATTCTATAAGAAGCAGCATCAGCATGGAATTTTACCCGGCCATCAAACTTTTTAACAAGCATTGGCAAAAAGTCTTGGGCAATTTTCTTGTTTACAACGATACACTCGATGGCGTTACAAACACTTGGACGCTGAATCTTTGCATTTTCGGCAACTTTAACAGCCATTTCCAAATCTGCAAATTCGTCAACATAGAGATGGCAAACTCCGCTTCCTGTTTCAATAACTGGAACCCGGGCATTTGAGACTACATTCTGAATAAGCTTTTTTCCACCTCTTGGAAGAACAACATCAATTTTTCCAACCGCGTTCAAAATCTGGTCAACATCGCTGTGGTCGTGTTCTTTAACCTCTACAAGTTCGATTGCCTGTGGAACGCCGCCTTCAGTGCTCTTGAGGGCATCTTTGATAACTTTAACGATTGCCTTGTTTGAGTTATATGCAGAAGAAGAACCTCTTAAGAGAATTGCGTTTCCACTTTTGTATGCGAGGCTAAAGGCATCTACAGTTACATTTGGTCGGCTTTCGTAGATGATTGATACAACTCCAAGTGGTACACGAACCTGACGAATGCTTAATCCGTTTGGAGTTTTCCAGCCGGCAGTTTCTTCTCCGATTGGGTCAGACTGAGCGATAACAATTTTAAGGCTGTCGATGATGCCGTTGATTCTTTTGTCGTCGAGGGAAAGACGGTCGATCATTGATTCAGAAGTGCCGTTTGCACGGGCGATTTCAACATCTTTTTTGTTGGCATCTATGATTATTGCACGGTTTGTATCGAGAGCATTTGCAACGGCAGTTAAACAGTTATTTTTTGTAGAAGCATTTTGTAAAGCTAAAGCAGAGGCACCTTCTTTAAGTGAAGAACAAATCTGGTCTAAATCCATAAAAACTCCAGTTATAAAAAAATAAAGCCGGAACGAAAAAGTTCCGGCCTCGAGAAGTGCTTAGTAATTTGCTAAGAAATACATTCCCAACAATACAGCATTACGGCACTTTTCACTTGGCCACTCTGCTGTAGCGGGGAGACTTTGAATATACCACCAGAAAATACCGAACTCTGGATCGATACGCAAAGAATATTCGCAGAAGTCATCTGATTTAGTCTGCTGACCAAACATAAGATAAACTGCGTTACCAATTATAGAAAGGAATTCTGTGTAGGCCTTTGCCCAGTCAGAAGTATCCTTGCAAAGAATTTCCAGTTTATACAGAATCTGCTCTTTAAGAGCAATGTCTGATTTTTCAACCCAGGTTTTCTGAATCAAAAGTTGCAAGTTATGCATAAAACTCTGGATGAGCTTATTTTCATTCTCAGACTGAGTCTTGCAGAAATCTCCGGAAAAGCCAAACATAGAAGCAATCTGATTTACAGTAGCATCGTTGTTTTCAGTTCCTTTTGAAAAACTAACCACAGATTTAATTGTTTCTGCATCAATAAAATCTTCTAGTAATGTATTAACCTTGTCTGATAAATCCATATTCAAATAATAGTTTTTTATCGGACTTTAGACAAGTAGCACCCGCCTCAGGAGCAGGCTCTGGAGTGCACCAGGAGCCTCACCGAGCCTGGGTTTAGTTTAGCGCATTGCTTCTATATTACGGATTGCAGGAGCTAATGTCTTTTTAACGTCTTCACCATCCCATACTTCGCTGAAAACTGCACCCATACTTGTCCAGTAACCGCTGATCTGGTTGATTGTAGGCATTGGTTTTGCATATTTGAGCTGTTCCTGGATTCCTTTGCTGTAAGGGTCTGTAATTAAAACATCGTTGCGAGGCGGAATCTGATCTGTGATTTCAAGGCGCTTCTGGAGCATTTCTTTTGAAGTAAGGAATTTAACAAATTCCATGGCTTCTTCCGGGTACTGTGAGTAGGAACTTACAAAGGCAAGACGGATTCCAGAGAAAGAAGTTGCCGGTTTATTTGTTCCAGGGAATGCTGGAAGAGTTGTAATTCCAAAATTGATGCCAAGGGTTTTGTATTCCTTGATTTTCCATGGACCGTTAATTGCAAGAGGAACATTGCCGGTTGTAAAACCAGTGTTTACAAAGTCCAGTGAACAGTCCATTGCAGGCACGTTGAGAACTTTTTCTTTTAAAGACTGCATGTAGGTAAGTCCGGTAACAGCCTGGTCGGTGTTGAGATTGTGCAATTTAGGATTGTCGCCTTCTGGTCCAAAGAGTGGAGCCCCAAAACTGTCCAGGAACATATATGCGTAGTAAGGATCATCTACTGGCCATGCAATAGCATATTTGTTTTCAAATTTGTTGTTCCATTTTTTTGCAAAGGCGATGATTTCTTCCCAGGTTTTAGGAGGCTCTTTGATGATGTCCTTGTTGTAGAAAAGGGCGTATGTTTCTGCTCCTAAAGGATAGCCGTAAATGATTCCGTTGTAGGTAGCGGCGGTGCGGGCCATCGGATAAAAATTGGCCATGTATTCGCCGGCATTCTCAACAGGAAGAATGTGTCCGCCAGCAACCAGGGCTCCGATATGGTCGTGAGGGCATACAAAGATGTCAGCTCCAACTCCGGCTGGTCCGTCGAGTTCGATTTTAGAACGGGCTGCAGTTGATTCTACAGGTTCATAAACAATACGAACATTTGGTTTGATTTTTTTGTATTCGCGTACTGCGTACATTACAAAATTCTTTTCTGGGCCACTTGATTCCCAGATTTTCAATTCTACCCTGTTTGATTTTGGTCCGGCAAAAAGCGCACAAGAAGATAAAGCCACCAGTGTAAATAAAATGATTTTCTTCATGAGATTACTCCTCTATATACTACTTTATAACTATTGTTTGATTTTGTAAAATATTGTAATTTTTGTTACAAGAAATTAGTTCTAGAATGAGAACGGCAGATTCCACGGAACACGCTTCTTTAATGATGCTACGGCACACTAAAGGATAACATTACGACTAATTAAAAAATTTAAGAGGTTTTTATGAATCGTTATGTAAAGCGTTACCTTGTTGACGCAATGAGTGGAATGGCTCAGGGGCTTTTTGCTTCTTTGCTTGTCGGAACAATTATCAAAACACTTGGACAGCAGCTTCTTCGTCTTGGTGTAAATCCCGTTTTTCAGTTTTTAGTTGATGCCGGTGCTTTCTGTAGTGAAGGTCATGTAGTTGGTGCTGCAATGGCTGTTGGTATCGGTTTTGCAATGGGTGTTCACAACCTTGTATTGTTCAGCCTTGTAACTGTTGGTGCTGTTGCAAATACTCTTGGTGGTGCCGGTGGTCCTCTTGCAGTTTTGATTATTGCAATTGCCGCTGCAGAAGTTGGAATGCTTGTCAGCAAGAAGACAAAGGTTGATATTCTTGTAACTCCAATCGTGACAATTATTACTGGTGTTTTGCTTTCAGTTTTATTTGCAAAATATATCGGAATCGCAGCAAGCTGGGTTGGAAAACTCATTATGTTCACAACAGAACTTCATCCATTTGTAATGGGTATTTTTGTAAGTGTTCTTGTTGGTGTTGCTCTTACTTTGCCAATCTCAAGTGCTGCAATTTGTGCTGCATTTGGTCTTACAGGTCTTGCAGGTGGTGCTGCTGTGGCAGGTTGTTGTGCTCAGATGGTAGGTTTTGCAATCATGAGTTTCAAAGAAAACAAATGGGGCGGTCTTGTAAGCCAGGGGCTTGGAACAAGTATGCTTCAGATGCCAAATATCGTAAAAAATCCAAAAATCTGGATTGCTCCAACTTTGACAAGTGCAATCACAGGTCCAATTTCTACATGTATTTTCAAGATGACTATGAACGGTGCTGCAGTAAGCAGTGGTATGGGAACTTGTGGTCTTGTAGGTCCAATCGGAGTTATTACAGGATGGTTCAGTCCAAGCCAGCAGGCTGTAAACTGGGCAATCCATAAGGCAGAAAAAGCTGCTGCTGCACAGGCTGCAATTGCAGATGCCGCACAGACAGTAGAACAGGTAGCCGAAACAGCAGGCGAAGCTGTTGCTTCAACAGGCGATGCCGTAGTTAACGCAGCAAATGCCGTTGCAGAAATCACAGCAGAAAGCCTCGCAATCCACCCAGGCTTCTGGCAGTGGTTCGGCCTCCTAATGGTATGTTTCATTCTCCCAGGTGTAATCTGCTGGGCCCTCGGTTTAGCCGAACGCAAACTAGGCTGGATCAAAGACGGCGATTTGACACTAGATGCATAAGATTGTAGTAGCCGAGCACACGATTTTAAGTCACAGAAATGCGACTGGTAGCAATTTTTAACAGAGGTTGTACAGGTTCGACATTCGACTTACATCTTAAATATCGAAGTACGGATTATTTTGATGTAATTTGTTTTACTAAGCGAATAAATATGAATCTGTTCAAACGGGTCTGCGCTGTCAGTCTGCAGTTGAACTTTTACAAGAGTATCGTTTGTTTGCTTGGCAATTGAAATAGGGCGACCTAAAAAGTTTTGCATTTCCTGAGGATTCTGGTCCGATGGAATTGTAAACTGAACAAGGTCGCCATTTTTTATTGCATTTTCAACCAGGTGGATTTTTCCAGCGTAGTTCATGCCGTCTGCTTCAAGGATTTCGAGGCGAACGGTATTTGGATTAAGCTGTTCCGGGAAAAGAATCACATTTCGTTCAATGCGGGTAGTTAGACATTCTTTCTGCTGTTTTGAAAGTTCCATTTTATCCAGGGATTGCAAAAGTTCTGTTTTAAACTGATTTGATTCCTGGAGAAGCTTAATTTCATTTTTTTCAAGTTCTTCCTGTTCTTCTTGAGAAAGGCTTGTTGGTACAAATGATTTTCCCTTTACAAGAGGCGGAAAGACAACCATTTCGGTCTCGATAGATGGCGTTTTAACATTGCCCATAAATTCAAGACCGCAGTTTTTGATAAAGAGTTCTGCGTCTTCGTCCTGCTGGATATTTAAAAGGAATACCCCAGGCGCAAGCTTTGTCTGAATTTTGCTTGAGATTTTAGGATTATTTTCGATTACCCGTTCATTCTTATCGTCGACTTTGAGGACATATCCTTTATACATAATCGCAGAAAAATATGAAGAGCGCCATTCTTCGATGTTGATTTCAAGGCTCTGGGGGATATTGTAGGCGCTGTATTTTTCCAGCAGTGAAATAATGTCCTGAGTAGAGATGTTTTTGTCAAAAGCCCGGCTGATAGATTTGCGGCTGATTTCGTATTCGGAAACAGTGTTGCAGCTTTTGATATTCATAAAGCGAATTAGAGGAAGATATTCCTGGAGTGAAAGCCCCGGGAGAATGGTAATGCTGGTTCCTGCGTTGATGTTGAGAATTCCTTTTTTATTGTCGCTAGAAGTCTGAGTTTTGTCAGGATTAAAAATCGGACCCGGAACTAGAATCGGCTCCTGAGTTTCTGTGTAGCCGCTTATTGTAAAAAAGCCAAATTCGATAGCACTGTGAATAATCTGTTCAATCAATGCACCGGAAAACTCAAACATTGAATCTGAGCGGTGATTAGAAAGCATTTTGCTGAATCTTCCCTGAACCGGGCGGTCAGAAATATCTCGAGCCTTGTTACTGATTAAAAATGCAATTCTCAAAACAGAAGAAAGGGTAAGTCCTTCGGTAGGGATTGAAGAGGCGATGTCCAGTAAAAGCTGGCTCTGACTTCTAAGGCCTTCGCGGCCGAGGCGTGCAATTGAGGCGGTAGAAAGATAGGCGTACTGGTAAGATTCTGGGCAGGATGCAAAAGAAATAAGACGGTTTTCGTCCACGGAGATTTCTTTTTCTCCGAGAACAAAGATTCTTAAGTTGATAAAGGCATTGAGCAAAAGAGAAATTGTTTTGCTTCTTTCCGGGAAAATCTGTTCAAGCTTGTCGGCGTCCTTCTTTTTGAGGGTGGTATTATTCTTGCAGAGCTCAGGATTTTCGATTACATAGCAGATAAAGGCTGCGAGAAATTGAGGCGTAATCGAAAAGGTTGTATCAAAAACTCTCTGTGCGTATTCCGCGCTGGTTAAAAGACGGCTTAGATTTTTGTATGGAGTTAAGATTTCGTCGAGAAGAGGATTTATATCGATAATAATCTGGTCATTTTCATCTCTATAAGAATAAATAATCAAACGCTCGTTGAGATTTAAAAGTTCGGAATAAATATCAGAAAGAGAATATTCGTTCTTAAAAAAATCGATGAGTTTTTCTTTTGTTGCATCTTTTACAAAACTAACCGCAGTAATGATTTTAATATCAAAAGAAGAAAGGTACGAAATGATGCGCTGTTTGTTCTGTTCTTTTCTAAAGATTGAGCTGAGTTGTTCGATTAATTTGTCTTTGTTGTACGGTGTGTGAATCTCTCCGATGTAGATACGCATAATTTCAAAAAAGCGTTCTTCATTCATGGTTGCGAGAGTTTCTCGCCAGCGTATTATTCGTTGTACTTTTAAATCCTGGTTTTGTATTTGCATCAAATCCTCTATTTTAGATGTTTAGATGTTGGAACAGATTTGTTCTGTATCTTTCAGTTCGTTTAAGTCCTGTTTGTCGGTGTAGCGCAGGATGCGGTATGAATAGCCCTGTTCGGCCAGGAATTTCTGGCGGTTGGAGCCAAAATCTTCTTCGACGGTGTTGCGGGTAATTATTGTAAAGAAGCGGCTTGTTCGTTCTTTTGGTCTTAAGATACGGCCAAGGCGCTGTGCTTCTTCCTGACGGCTTCCGAAAGTGCCGCTTACCTGAATTGCGATGCTTGCATCCGGCAGGTCTATGGCAAAGTTTGCAACTTTTGATACAACGAGAACATGGATGCTGCCTTCGCGGAATTTTTTATAGATTTCGTCCCGTTCTGTGTTAGGAGTTTTTCCTGTGATTATCGGCGCGTTAAGTTCCTTGGCAATTTGGTTTAACTGTTCCAGGTACTGACCGATTACAAGAATTTTATCTTCCGGGTACATTTCAATCAGTTCTTTTGTAATCTCAGTCTTAACCGGGTTTTCACTTGCGATGCGGTGTTTTGTGCGGGCAGGGGCAACGGCGTATTCAATCTGAGCAGTTTCAGGGAGGTCTACGCGGACTTCTACACATTCTGCGGTGGCAATCCAGTGGTCACGTTCAAGTTCTTTCCATGGAACATCGTAGCGCTTAGGTCCTACAAGACTGAAAACATAGCCTTCACAGCCGTCTTCGCGGACGAGGGTTGCGGTGAGACCTACGCGGCGTACTGCCTGAACTTCTGCAACAACTCTGAAAACAGGGGCTGGGAGCATGTGAACTTCGTCATAAATTATGAGTCCCCATTTTCTTTTGGTAAAAAGTGAAAAGTGTGGATATGGACCGTCTTTTTCTGGTCTCCAGGTGAGAATCTGATATGTGGCAACGGTTACCGGAGCAAGAGTTTTGTTTTCGCCGGTGTATTCAGCAATCTGGTCGTCAGTGAGATTGGATTTGTCCTTGAGTTCCTGCATCCACTGGTGAACGGCGCTGATGTTTGTGGTGATAATCAGGGTGCTTGTTTTGAGCATGTCCATGATTGTCATTCCGACGATAGTTTTCCCCGCACCACAAGGAAGAACGATGGTTCCAAAGCCGGTGCCAGGTCCTCGGTTTCCGATGAGGGCGTTGGCAGCTTCTTTCTGATAAGAACGGATTTCAAACTTTGAGCCGTTTTTTGTTGTTTCTC